>JAMPYE010000143.1 GCA_023700825.1 Thermoanaerobaculia bacterium
GAAGGTCAACAAGCCCGGCGACTACACCGTGAAGGTGAAGGCGCTCAACGGATGCACCAACACGGCGACGGCCGTGGTCGGTGAAGACGTGAAGGTGCCGGATGTTTCAGCCAAGGGTGGGACGCTTACTTGTGCAGTCACCGAGCTGACGCTCGAGGCGGGTTCGGCGACCGAAGGCGTGACGTACAGCTGGACCGGCCCCGGCATTGTGTCGGGTGCCGATACTCCGACGCCGAAGGTCAACAAGCCAGGCACGTACACCGTGCAGGTGACGGCGCTCAACGGCTGCACCAACACGGCCGACGCTACCGTTGGCGAAGACGTAACCAAGCCCACCGTGACCCTCAGCGAGCCGGCCATGATGTGTGCCGGCAAGCAGGGGCGGATCACGGTGACCTCGTCGCTGGCGGACGTGACGTTCGAATGGACGATCACGAATGGCTGGTTTGACGCGGCGCACACGATTACCACGATGACGGGCACGGCCACCAGCGTGGAGTTCTACGCCGGGACCGACCTAACGAAGTTCGTGGAGATCACGGTGAGCACGAAGGGTGAGAACGGCTGCGTCGGAACCGACGTTGCGAAGATTCAGCCGGTTCCGTGCGAGGAGTTCCACACCGTGACGCAGGGCTACTACGGCAACCCGGGTGGCAAGTACTTCGGCATGACGACCGAACAGATCCTCGGCGCTCTTCTTGCCCCGCCTCTGGCCGGGCCCGGGCCGCTGACAGTCGGCCTGCCGTCCCACTCGGCGAACTTCTCTACTGTGCAGTGCATCCTTCTCCGTCTGCCCGGCGGCGGAACTTCGGCAGTGCTGCCGGCGGGAGACGCGGGAGATTGCCCCGGAGTCACGAAGGTCCGTTCGACCAGGAACGGTACGGGAAACACCAACGGACTGCTGCTGGACAAGGACGGGACGTACACGAACACCCTTCTTGCTCAGACGATCACTCTCGCATTGAACCTGAGGCTCGACGCGTACATCACTCACAAGAACCTCGGCATGTGGGAGCTCTGCCCGACGGTCACGACGAAGGAAACGGTCATGGGGCCGGACGGCGTCCTGATCCCGAATCCCGATCCGGGTCCGGACGGTGTGCTCTACACGGCGGACGACACGAAGACCATCTCGATTCCGCAGTCGGTGATCGACGCGCTCAAGGCGACGCTCGGCGGGAATCCGACGGTTGCGGATCTTCTCGACTTCTGCAACCAGGCCCTCGGTGGTGTGGCCACCGGCGTCAGCCTCACCGATATCGGTGCGGCGGCCGAGGCGATCAACCGCGGCTTCGACATGGGCCGGTTCGTGGTCAGCTGCAACGTGCCGGTCACGACGATCGAGAGTGCTCTGAGGGTCGAGCCGTCGCGAGCCGAGTTGATGCTCTGCGAGCAGATCGAGCCGGTCACGACGTGGACTCTACTCGGCAGGAACGACGACATCAGCGACGAGCTCAAGGTGCCGATCCCGGTCTCGCTGCTGACGGCCCTGAACGGTCTCGGACTCCCGAGCACCGTGGGCGGGCTGGCAGAGCTGGAGCGGATGGTCGTCGAAGGTCACGGCTACCTGGCCGGGGCCGAGCCCGCGGACGTGATCGCGGTGAGCAGGCGGGTGGCGAGACTCATCACGAATAGCGACCTGATCGGTCTCTGCCACTGAGCTCTTTCAATCAACCCTGACAACGACCGCCACCTTCGGGTGGCGGTCTTTTTTGGGGGAGGAGATCGCGCGGGGAGGGCGCTTCGATGATCGAGGCGCTGCCCGCGGTCTCGTTGCATCAAGGTGGTGCGGCGGAGTTGCCCCGCTTCGCGGGGCGACGCGCAGCCAGGAGTGCCTGCGCCACGCTGCCGCGGCCGCATCACACTGACCTGTATCGCTCGTTACTGACGAATCGACCATCATGCTATCGCGCCGCACGCGTTCCAATTAACGCCGTTGCGACCCCAGGAGCTCACTGTTAGACTCCGCGCGATTTTCTGGAGAACGCGATGGCAGGCAAGCACTCATACCGGGGGCCGAGTTGTGCTCGTCTGGCCGGGCTCTTCGCGATTGCCGCGTTGGTAGCCGTTGCGTCGATCGCCGCGGAGACCGGCCCGCGACCGCTTTCAGACGCCGAGCGCGCGGCCGCGGAAATCGCGGCTCACTACCTCGCCGCCGGACCGGGGGCGATCCTCGATCGGCTCAGTGCGAAATCGCCCCTGCGCGCGCTCTCGCCGGACGAGGCGCTGAAGGAAATCGAGGTCCGCGCCGGCCCTAACGCGGGAGCGAAGTGGGAGATGCAGACAGTCGTCCCGTCGCTCCGCGATCGCACCGCGGTATTCGAGATCGAATATCCCTCAGGGGTCGACGAGACGCTCGTCCTGAATCTCCTTAAGGAAGCGAGCGTATGGAAGGTCGAGTCTCTCCGCTCTCTTGCGGAACCGGCGCCGAATGCGCCGGTGGTCTTTCCCGCTGACAAGACCGACTCGGGAAAGAAGTCACGGGTAGACCTGCTGCCTTACCTCGCCGCCCTGGTCGCTGCACTGATCGCGGCCGCCTCGGCGATGATCATTCGATCGAACCCTGTTGGCGCGCGCCTCATCCTGGGTGGAACTCTCGTCCTTGGGATCGGCGGTGTCGCGCTCGCATGGATGGCGGCCGTGAAGACTGCCGAGGCGAAGAAGGAAGCGGCCGTCGAGCCAGCGACGCCCGGGTTCGTGCGGCTCGGCTCGCTTCTGCCGATGCGCCGCGCAATGGCCGCGGGAGAGGCGCTGACTGCGGAGCATCGGGGCACGGGAGACGCCCGCGATGCCGCTCGGCTCTGGCGCGCCCAGGTCGATCTCCAGCTGATGAAGCTCGAGGAGGTGGAGAAGAGCCTCGGGGCACTCTCGATGCCGTCGAATCTGCCACTCGCGGAGCTGCTGAGGGCGCGAGTCGCTTTCGCGCGGTTCGACGACATCACGGCCTGCCGTGCGTACGAACGCGCGATCAACCTCGGGCCAGGACGCGACGCGCTCTGGTACGAGGCGGCGGAGGCGCTCGCGACTCTCGGCTTCGAGGAGCGCTCGCTCGCCTACCTCAAACGGCTTCCGGTGATCGGCTCGCGCAACGCGGTCGCGTACTACGGGCTCGCCGCGCAGGCATCGGCGGACAACGACGACGCCGGGGCCGCGGTCGCGCTCACGAGGGCCTGGCGGCTTCGTCCCGCGCCGCGCGAGGAGATCGTAGGGTCGCCCGCGCTCTGGAGCGCGATTCGCAGCTCTGAGAGTCTCGCGGGCACGATCTCGATGTCGTCCGCCGAGGAGCCTGCGTTCCGGTCGGAGACGAGGCTGCTGACGCCGATTTCACTTCCAGCCGGGTCGCTCGCGAGCGTCACCGGTGAATTTCTCGGGATCGAGATGGGCGACCGGTTTCTCGGAGTACCGGGCGGCGCGTCCCTCGTCGGGCCGGAGACGCCCGTCGTCGACGCGCTGACCTGGAGCCGGCGGGAGGAGGATGCTGCGATCGAAGACCTCCCGCGCATCAGCGGAATCGTCGGGTCCTCCGTGGCGCTCGCGCAGCCTTCGATCAAGGCCCGGCTGACTAAGACCACGGAGGCGCTCGCCGCACGGGGACGCTGGGAGGACGTCTCTCAGCTCACCGACGGCCTGAGCCCGAGCGCGGAGAACGTCCCGCTCGACGTGCTGATGCTCAAGGGTGTCGCTCTCAGCAGGACTCAGCGGACCGACGATGCGCGGCGGCTCTTCAAGGAGGTCGTCTCGGGTCCGGGGATGAAGCGTCGCAACAATCCGATCACTTTCTATCAACTGGGCGAATTGATGGCGGGCGTCGAACTGTACGCGCCGGCGATCGCACTGCTCGAGAGGGCCGATGCGAAGCTCGATTTCGTGAGTCTCGACGATCGGATCCGGCAGATCGCGATGAAGGAACGCTTGGCGAAGGCCTACCGCGTCCACACGTCGAAGAACTTCGAGATTCGCTATCCCTCCGACGTTTCCCCCGAGGGCGCGGCACGCGTTGCCGAGATCCTCGAGGCCGAGCTCGTCCGGATCCGGAAAGTCATTCCGGTCGAGACGTTCAGGCCCGTCACGGTCAATATTCTCTGGTGGGCCGAGTTCCGCTCGACCTTCACGGGGAGCGATCACGTCCTCGGATTTTACGACGGCAAGATCACGCTTCCACTCGCGGGAGTGGCGAGGCTCGGACCCGAGATCGTCGCGCTCATGAGCCACGAGCTCGCGCACGCGGTGCTCGCGCAGGCGACGAACGACAATGCGCCGGCGTGGCTGCAGGAAGGGCTCGCTCAGCGCATCGAGATGGTTCCGTACCATCGGAACGCGTTCAACATGTACGAGGACGACAAGCTGATCTCCGTCTCGCTTCTCGACGCGGTTCTCAACGGCTCGGTCGACCCCGCGCTGATTGGCGAGGCGTACATCGAGTCGCAGACGCTCGTTCGTTACATCGAGGCTGCGCATGGAAAGGGAGGCATTCAGAAGCTCGTAAGCGCCTATCGTGCGGGCGCCGACGACGAAGCGGCGATCGGACAATTGTCGGGGAAATCGGTGGTCGAGTTCGACCGCGCGTTTCGCGCGTGGGGGCGTGCCGCGACGACCGTCTTCGAAAATTCGCACCTGATCGACTACACCGCGAACAGCAGCGACAAGATTCAATTCAGCAGGAAGTAGGAGCACCTACGGCATGAAGACGCTATTCGCAGAGGTCGGCATCGAAGCGCTGGTCGCCCTGTCGCTCATGGCGGTCGCAGGTGCTGCCTGGTTCATTGCTGTCGCGGTGAGCATCGTGTCCCGCAAACCGCAGCCAAAAACGGGCCACCGGGGCACGGACACGGTGGCCGTCCTGGCGTCGATCGGCTTCGCTCTGTCCGTCGCATTCGCCGTGCGCGCCGTGACGGCCCCGAAGAAGCCGTCGCCCGAAGAAGACGCCGCGATCCAGGCCTCGAAGCAGCAGGGGACGTGCGCGAATCTCAGCCTCGGGATGAAGGCGGGCGAGGTGAGGCGCCTGATGGGGGAGCCCGACGAGCTTCGCTCGGAAGAGGATGTACGTGGCCCGGATGCAGAGGTCTGGGTCTACAAGACGTCACGCTGCTCGGTGCATGTGCTGTCGGGCAGGGTCGACTTCATCGACTGAGGCGAGGCCCTCGTTACCGGTCGATGCCGAGCTCACGGAGTCGCCCGGTGATCGCGTCGATCTCGTGTTGCACGGACTCGAGCCTGGCGAGGTCGCCCCGCGCTCGGAGCCACGCCGCTTCGTCTTCGATCAGGCCGCGCTGGTCGAGAAGCGCTCCCGCGCTCCGCGCTGCCTCCCCGGTAAGGCCGTGACGCGCAAGCTCGAGCGCGGCGCGAGTGCGGGTCGGAGGCAGGAGCAGGACTGCAGCGACGAGCGCCACCCCGTTGAGCGCGAGCAGCATTCTCGCGGGTGAGGTCGCGGAATTGCGGGTTAGGGTCCCGACAACCAGCGCGATCGCCGCGATGACGAGCATTGCCACGATCGACTGCGCGAAGAGCGTTCCGTTCGTAACCGGCGAGCGAAGCTGCGAGCTCGAAAGCGACTCCGGGAACGCGCTCACGGCGAGGAGCAGATCGCCCGCCGACACATAGCGGCTCAGCGAAAGCGATCCGCCGGCGGCCGCGAGCATCAGGCCGATCGACCACGCCGCCGCGCCGACTGAAGCCATCATGGCCGGGACGCGCGCACGAGATCGGACCGCTGCCGCGATGCCGACCGCGAACGGTGCGGCGAGATCCACGAAACGGCGCGCGCCGAACGACATGCCGCCCCACCAGTAGCGGTCGAGCGCCGCGTTCGCGACGAGCTCCCCGGCGAACATGAGCCCGAACACGATTGCGAGGTCGCGTCGCGCGGCTCCGTCGCGATAGAGGACGAGCCATCCCGTCAGCGAGACCAGCACGATCGGGGACCACGAGAGGAGCCCGTGCCATGAGGAGAAGAGCACCGGCACGAGTTGGAGCGTGCGGAACGGCATCCAGGTGACGCCTTCGAGATTCGCGCCGCTCACCAGCGGCCCGAGCGGTGTCCCGTAGATCGCATGCCATGCGATCGCCTGGACCGCTACGGGGACTGCCGCTCCTGCGGCGAAGGCCGTGTAGAAACGCGTCGAACGTCGAGACCTGACCCCGGCGAACACGATGGCCGGCAGGAGCACGACGTGCTGGAGTCGCGTCACTGTCGCGAGGCCGAAGAGAAGTCCGAGGAGTAGCGGCGATCCTTCCTCTGGCCTGGAGACGAGCCGCCAGCACAGACACGCGATCGCTCCGACGAGCATCATACCGGCGGCATGCGTTCCGATGGGAGTGCGAAAGACGTACCAGAACATCGGCGTACCGACGCATGCCAGTGCAAGGGAGAACGCGACGTCGCGACCGCGTGAGTCGGGATCCGTCTCACGAATCATCGCGAGCGCGGCGAGAGAGGCGAGCGCGCCGAAGAGGACGGAGGTCCATCCGAGCGTCGCGAGGTCGAGCCCGAAGAAGCCGTCGTCGGGGAAGAGCGGTGACGGCAGCGCGAGAGAAACGAGATGGGAGACGCCCCAGAACGGGGCGCAGAGGACTGAGGTGCCGACCCACCAATGATTCGCGAGCGCGCCGACGGTAGTGACTTCCTTGAACCAGGCGAAGCCGTCGCCGATCATTCCGAAGCCAGCCCACTCGTCGAAGAAGAGCAGATCGCCGTCCATCGCCGCGGATCGGAGCCACGACATCACTGCGACCGAATCGGGGCGGATGTACGACGGGGAGAGAAAGAGGATCCCGGCGATCGCAAACGTCGCGAGAATCAGAGCCGCATCGCGCTTCGACGGAGACACGAGCGAGTGTATCCGATTCGCTTGTTGCCAAGGCCTCCGGCCTTTGCCGGACTTCAGGGATCGTCCCCGTCGCGCTAAGCAGGCAGGACCAGAGGCCTTGCCTTCGAGGCCGTTACCGACTGTTCCAGGCTTCGATGCCTTTTCGCAGGATCTCGATCGCGTTGCGGAGATCGTTCTCCACGAGCACGTACGCGATGCGCGCCTCGTCTCTTCCGAGTCCCGGCGTGAGATAGAAGCCGGGAGCAGGGGCGAGCATCACGGTGGCGCCGTCGACTTCGAAGGTCGAAACGAGCCAGCGGGAGAAGGCGAGCGAGTCTCCGACCGGGAGGCGCGCGATGAAGTAGAAGGCACCCTGGGGCAGCTGCAACTCCACGCCGGGGATCGACGTGAGGCCCTCGAACAGAATGTCGCGGCGCTTCCCGTACTCCGCGACGATCCCCCGCATGTAATCGGCCGGCAGCTCCGCGATCCCTTCGAGCATTCGCTGTTCGATCGTCGGCGACGACAGCCGGCCCTCGGCCATTCGTCCCGTCGCGGCGATGACGTCGGCGTTCCTGGTCGCGATACATCCCAGCCGCATCCCGCAGGCGCTGTAGCGCTTGGATACGCTGTCGGCGACGACGATTGTGTCGTCGAAGCCCTCGAGGCTCAGCGAGCTCCAGGGCTTCCGCCCGTCATAGACGAACTCGCGGTAAACCTCGTCGACGATGAGGAAGAGCCCGCGCCGGCGGCAGACTTCCGCGATCCCCCGGATCTCCTCGGGGGTCGACACGGTCCCCGTCGGATTGTTCGGATTGCAGAGCATCGCGAAGCGAGTGCGATCGGTGATCGCGCGTTCCCAGGCTTCGGGCGGAGGGAGCTTGAAGCCGTCCTCGACGTGCGTGCGGAGCGGCCGCAGCGTGATGCCGCCGATCGCGGCGAAGTTGCGGACGTTCGCGTACATCGGCTCCACGATGAGCGCCTCGTCACCGTCGTCGCCGCACGCGAGCATCGCGAAGAGGAGCGCCTCGGAGCCGCCCGTCGTCATCATCAACTGGCCGTGCTCCAGGGCGACGCCGAGCCCGCGGTAGTAGTCGCGCATGACCGAGCGCACGGCCTCCGTGCCGCGCGCCGGCGTGTAGGCGACAATTCGGTCGGCAGAGGCCCTGCGGCGAATGCACTCGGGAGTTTCGATGTCGGGCTGGCCGATGTTGAGGTGGTAAATGCGCACGCCGCGCGCCTTCGCCGTATTCGCGTCACCCTCGAGCAGGCGGATCGCGGAGTGGGGGACGTTCAGGGCGCGCCGCGAGATCGCGGGCTTTGTGGTTGCGGTCGTCATTCGAGTTTCCTGAGGCCGGAGTCGGATTCCGGCTGGCTAACACGGCAGGGGAGTCTAACGTTCCCGATGTGGAGTTCGAAAGTGAAGCTTTCGCTCTTCCTTGCCGAAGCGGAGCTTCGGCTCGGGTTGCGCGAGCCGATCGAGGGAGCGGAAGCTGCGGCTTCCGCCGAGGAAGGGCGAGAGCCTCGCTTTCGCACTCCACATGGGGCTACGCGAGCTCGGCGAGGATTCGTTTCCGCAACGCTTCCACGAACACGGCCTTCTCCTCCGCGGTCGCCTCGTGCTTCGTCTTTCCGTCGATGACGGCGAAGACCTGCTCCCGGGTCATCGTCCGGCTGACCGGGTAGATGTGGATGTGGAGGTGGGGGACCATGAGGCCGAGTTTCATGAGGATCGCCCGGTCGGCGCCCGTCGTCGCCAGGACCGCGGCCTCGACGCGCTGGAAGGCCCGGGCGACCCGCGCCCACTCGCCGGCGGGAAGCTCCGAGCTGTTCTCGACGTGGCGTTTCGCGACGACGACGGTGTGCCCGAGGGTGGCCCAGGCCTCGTGGAGCAGGACGAGTACGTCGTCGTCCTCGAAGAGAATATCCGCCGCGCTCTCGCGCGTTGTCAGCAGGTCGCAGAAAATGCAGTTCATTCGGTGGTGTCCCGGGGCTGTTTCCAGCGAAAAATCCGTCAATCCGTTTTCGATCCGGTCGCCGACCCCATCCGCACCGATCCGGGCCAAATGGAAGACTCGACACTCAGCACTGCTTGTCTAACAACTAACAACTGAAAACTAACAACTCCTATGGCAAACGTCGAACCGAACAAGATCATCTACTCCATGATTGGAGTGGGCAAGTATTACGACAAGAAGCCCGTCCTCAAGGACATCTATCTCTCGTACTTCTACGGAGCGAAGATCGGCGTTCTCGGCCTCAACGGCTCGGGTAAGAGCTCGCTCCTGAAGATCATGGCGGGGATCGACAAGAGCTTCGTCGGCGAAACGACCTGCTCGCCGGGGTACACGATCGGCTACCTCGAGCAGGAGCCGAAGCTCGACGAGACGCTGACGGTGAGGGAGGTCGTCCAGCAGGGAGTGCAGGAACTGGTCGATCTTCTCCGCGAGTACGACGAGATCAACGACAAGTTCGCCGATCCCGACGTCGACATGGACAAGCTGCTCGAGCGCCAGGGGAAAGTGCAGGACCGTCTCGAGGCCATGCATGGCTGGGATCTCGACGCCCGTCTCGACATGGCGATGGACGCGCTGCGCTGCCCTCCGGCCGACACGCTGGTGAAGAGCATCTCGGGCGGTGAGAAGCGGCGCGTCGCGCTCTGCCGGCTGTTGCTCCAGAAGCCCGACATCCTCCTTCTCGACGAGCCGACGAACCATCTCGACGCCGAGTCGGTCGCCTGGCTCGAGCATCACCTCCAGCAGTACGAGGGGACGGTCATTGCCGTCACGCAC
>JAMPYE010000144.1 GCA_023700825.1 Thermoanaerobaculia bacterium
GCAGAATCGAGAATCCAGTAAGCACCACGGCTGCAGCCTGCCGTTTCTGGATTCTCGATTCTGCGTTCTGACTTCTAACTTCTGCTTTGTTTCGGTCTTTAGGACGCGGCGGGCAGTCCGAGCTCCTGTGCGGCGCTCTCTTCGTCCGGGTAGATCTTTGCGTACTGCGCGAGGCCCATGATCTGGAAGGTCTTCTGGATGACGGGAGTGAGGCAGCAGAACGCGATCTGCCCTTCCTTCTCGGTCATCTTCTCGATGACCTCGATCAGAATGCTGATGCCGATGGAGTTGACGATCTTGGTTTCGCGAAGGTTGAGGATGAGCGTGCGGATGCCGTCGTCCATGAGCTCGTAGGCGCGCGACGCGATCTCCTCGCCTCCGAGGTTGTTGATGTAGCCCCGCGTGTAGAGGACCGCCGCATCGCCTTTGCGCTGGACCGTCACTTTCAAGTCGTCAGTCATCGCGTCGTCTCTCGGAAAATTTGACCATATGAATGGTGGTGCCATCGATCCCCGACTCGATGTCGAGGTCGTCGACGTGGGCGCGCATGATCTGGAGCCCCCAGCCCCGCTTGCGAGGAGCTTCGGTGGCACCCGGCTCGCGGCGCTTTACTTTCGAAGGGTCGAAGCCAACGCCACGGTCTTTGATCCAGACCTCGAGCTTCGCTCGGCCGTCTTCGGAGATCCCTCCGAGGAATCTTAGATAGATGCGCTCATCGGCGCAACACGCGTGTTCGCGCGCGTTGATGCAGGCTTCGATGATTGCGTGGGAGATTTCGTCGATCTCGACGCTGCCCATGCCGAGGGTGCGAGCCAGATCGGCGGCAGTCTTGATGACGGCCAGCTCGATATCCTCGACCAGTGGCAGAGTAAGCTCGACCTGTCGATCGACGGCGTCAGTCATCAGTTCAGACTCGCGGGTGGCAGTGGGTATCAGAACTGGAGAAACAGAGTCGCCGCGACCTTGATCCAGCTTGGGATTCCGAGCAGGCTGTCGTACGCGAACAGAAGCAGTGTATTCATCGCGAGCACGGCGGGCAACACATACCCGGCATTCACGGCAACTTCGAGCTTCCTGCGTACGAGTGCGGTCATTTTCGTCCCTCTCAACTGGCGCTGGGTTGAAACCCGCAGGGAGAGAGAGCAAGGCGGCTGCCAACTTCTTGGAGCGCGTCGGAACAACCGTAAGTGTTTTGTTTGGAGAAGTTAACGCAACCGTGTCGGCGGGTCGCCCGTCACCAAAATGGGGCATTTCACCACAGTGCGAATATCGAAACGAGAAACGCTGCCACAAAATCAACAAAACAAACGAGTTCTAGTTGATGTCCGAAAATTCATCAAATGACCTATTTTGGGACAATGCGTCGCGCCAGCGGTACACGGTCTTTCGATCGACGCCCAGGATCCTCGACGCCTGCGACATGTTCCCCCGAGTCTCGGTGAGAACTTTCGCGACGTACCGCAGTTCCAGCTCTTTCAAGGTGGGGAAATTCTCCCCAAATCCCTCGATCCCCCCTCCGCCTTTCGCATCCGGCAGATGGAGGTCGGCCGCGCCGATCACTGGATCCACCGCGAGCGCCACCGCCCCTTCGATCAGATTCTCGAGCTCGCGCACGTTCCCCGGAAACGGGTAGCCGAGGATCTTCTCGAGCGCCTCGGGCGCGAGCCGGATGTCGGTCCGCCCTTCGCGCGTCCCGTACTTGTCGAGAAAGTAGCGGACGAGCTTCGGGATGTCCTGGCGCCTCGCGCGGAGTGGCGGAAGCACGATCTCGACGACGCGAAGCCGGTAGTAGAGATCCTGGCGGAACTCGCCTTTCTCGATCATCGCCTCCAGGGGGCGATGCGTCGCCGCGAGAATGCGCACGTCGACCTTGATCTTCTTCCGACCGCCGAGCTTCTCGATCTCGCGCTCCTGGAGCACGCGCAAGAGCTTGGCCTGAAGCGTCATCGGGATGTCGCCGATCTCGTCGAGAAAGACCGTCCCCCCTTGCGCGAGCTCGAACTTCCCCGGGCGAGCCTCGACTCCCGTCGCGACGCCGCGCTCGATTCCGAAGAGCTCGGATTCGAGGAGTGTCTCGGGAAGCGCCGCGCAGTTCAGCGCGATGAACGGCTTTTCCCGGCGCGGCGAATTACCGTGCACGAGACGCGCGATCATCTCCTTGCCCGTTCCCGACTCGCCGCGAATCAGGACGTTCGCGTGGCTGTCCGCGACACGTGCCACCAGGTCGATCACGCGCTGCATCTCGGGAGAGTCGCCGATCATCAGCCGGTTGCTGAACTCGCGCAGCATCCTCTCCCGCAGCGATCGGTTCTCGCTCTCGAGCGACTCGCGCATGCGGTTGAGCCTCGCGAAGTTCCGCGAGTTGTCGATCGCGGCGGCACCGATCGTCGCGAGCGACGCCAGAAAGCGGAGATCGTCGTCGACGAAACTTCCCGAGACCGGGCCGCGCTCCTCCTTGCCGACGACGCCGACCGCGCCGAGCAGCGCGTCTCCCGCCAGCAGCGGCGCCACGAGCACCGCGCCCCCGGTCTCGCCGAGAAAGTCGACCACGGTGGTCGACAACGGCGTGCGCATCGCGAGCACGCGCTTTACCGGCTCGGTCGCCATCACCCGTTCGACCGACTCACCCTCGGCGAGCCCCAGCGCGTAAAGGTGCTGCAGCTGCGACTCCGAATCGAGCGAAACGGCGAAGCCGATCGTCGCGTCGAGCACGGAGATCGCCCGCTGCATCAACTCCTCGAGCAGGTCTCCCTCCGGCCGGAGCGAGCTCAGAGCCCGGCCGATGTCGTAGAGCGCCTCGAGCTGGAGTAGCTTGCGCCGAAGTTCGAATGGGACCTGCATACCGTTTCGGGTCCGAGGGCGCCGCCCGAGGGCGGCGTCTTCGCCGCAACCAGTTTCAGCCCTCGCCGCCGATTTCGCAACGCCGTTAGACTATATGGATGAAACTCGGGATCGTCGGAGGCGGACGCGCCGCGTGGGCGTTCGGCAGCGCGTGGGCTGCCGGCGGTGGCGGCATCGAGGGAATCTCCGTGCGCGAAGGCTCCGCGAGCAGGCTGCCCGAACTGCTCGACGCGCCCCGGCTCGCGATCGACCAGCTCGTGGCGGCCGCCGACATCGTCGTCGTCGCCGTCACTGACAGCGCGCTGCCGGAGCTGTGCCGGTCGATCGCAGCGATCGCACCCGCCGAACGATGGCTCTTTCATCCGAGCGGGTCACACCCGAGCTCGCTCTTCGCGCCGCACCTTCGGGCGTTCAGCCTTCATCCCCTTCGATCGCTCCCTTCTCCCGGCGCCGAAGCGCCGCTCGACGGCGCGCTGCTCGTCTTCGAGGGCCCGATCGAGGCACGCGAGGTGGCGTCGGGCATTGCGACACGCGCTCGCGCCCGTGTCTCCAGCATCGCACCCGAGGCAAAAGGCACCTACCACGCGGCAGCGGTGCTCGCCGCGAACTACCCGGCGGCGCTCCTCTCGATGTGCGAGCTGCTGCTCCGCGACGCGGGAGTGGAAGGCGTGGGCAGCGACGACATCGCCGCGCTGGCGATCTCGGCGATCGAAAACTGGGGCCGAAGCAACGACTCGCGACGCTTCACCGGGCCGGTCGTTCGCGGCGACGCGGACATCGTTCGAAAACACTTGGATCTTCTAAGCGATCGGCCCACAATGCAGTCGGTCTACGCGAGCCTCGCGCTAGAGCTCTGTGAAATCGTTCTGCAGCAGGAACCACAAAACACGCGCGTGAGAAGGGTCCGCGAGGCCCTGCTCGCCGCCTCGCTTCCTTGATTCGTTTTGGAAGCGGGTGCTACCATCGACCCCTACCTCGGAGCAGGAGCGGATGGTCTTCTTCAATTACGCGACGATGCAGATGGCCGCGAAGATCGTGTACTACGGTCCGGGCCTCTGCGGAAAGACCACCAACCTCCACTACATCTACCAGAAGACCTCCTCGCAGAGCCGCGGCGAGATGGTCAGCCTCGAAACCGAGACCGACCGGACCCTCTTCTTCGACCTCCTGCCGATCGACGTCGGCGTCATCGGCGGCTTCAATACCCGCCTTCAGCTCTAAACGGTTCCGGGCCAGGTCTTCTACAACACGACGCGCAAACTCGTCCTCAAAGGCGCGGACGGCCTGGTATTCGTCGCGGACTCGCAGAAGGCGATGGTCGACGCAAACCTCGAGAGCTTCGGCAACCTGAGGGAGAACCTTGCAGAGATCGGCCTCGACCTCGACGAGCTGCCGGTCGTTCTGCAGCTCAACAAGCGAGACCTTCCCAACATCCTGCCGCGGGAAGAGCTGCACAAGCTGCTCGACCCCGACGGGCGATACGAGAGCGTCGAAACCTCCGCGCTGACCGGCCAGGGAGTTTTCGAGACTCTCAAGCTGATCTCGAAGCTGACGCTCAAGAACCTCCGAAAGCGGATGATGGGCGACGAGCCGGCGACGAAGATCGCGCCGATCGTTCGCGAGCGCGGGCTCGCGACCCCGCCCGCCGCGCAGGGGGCCGCAGCGAAAGCTCCCACACCAGCGACCGCTCCGACGCAGAAAGCACCGCCTGCGACACCCGCGGTCGAGCCGCCGGCGGCACCGGCGGCGCCGACGCCGGTGGAGATTCCGGCAGCACCGCAGGAGCCGGCTGCACCGGTTGCCGCCGCGGTAGCCGAAACCGCCACGCCCGCGCCCGCCGCAGCGGAGGCCAGCGGAGTCAAGCACGTGAAAGTGCGATCGTCGGTCGACGTCATGGCGGAACTCGACTCGCTTCGAAAGAGAGCGACACAGGGGACGAAAAAGAGCTCGACGTCAGCGCTGGACGCTCTCAGCGCCCTCGGAGCGATGACGACGAAGAGGCGCGCCAGATCGATGGCGGTCAAGGCGAGTGGCGACGCGGCGTCGAAGACGAGGCGCGTGCGGATCACGGTGCAGATGGAAGACGCCGACCGGAACTCGCTTCAGGTCGAGGAGAAGCTCGTCGAACTGCAGGACACGGCGGAGCCTTATCAGGTAAACTTGAAGATCGATTTCGGGACGGCGCATTAGCGCGCCCGGCAGCCGGGGTGGTGGGAGCGAGAACGAATGATGAACGCGAGAGGATTGACGATCGCGGGGCTTTCGCTGTTGCTCGCCGCTTGCGCGTCGAACGGCACGAGTCCCGTTCCGGAACCGGCACCGCGCGCGGTCGCTCCCGCTTCTCCAGCCGTCACACTCAAAGGCGACGTCGCCGATTTCAATGAAGCGCTCGACCGCGTTCATACGTTCATCATCGAGCGAGAGAATGAGACGGCGTCGGGGCTGATCGCCGACTACGAGGCCGCGACGTCGATCGAAATCCCCGATCACCAATCGGTCTTCGGAGCCCTCAACCTCTTTTCCACCAGCCTGAAGCCGAAGATCCAGGCATCGCTCGACCGTTCGACGCGCTACCGCGGGATGATCGACTCGATACTCGACGAGCATGACCTTCCGCGCGCGCTCGCCTACCTCCCGGTGATCGAGAGCGGCTACATCACGACAAACATCTCGCGCGTCGGGGCCTTCGGCATCTGGCAGTTCATGCCCGCCACGGCCCGCGAGTACGGACTTCGCGTCGACTGGTGGGTCGATGAGCGTGCCGACCCCGAGCGATCGACTCGCGCCGCCGCCCGCTACCTGAAGGATCTCTACGCGCGTTTCTCGGATTGGCCGCTCGCCCTCGCTTCTTATAACGCGGGACCGGGGCGCGTGAGTCGGAGCCTAACGGCGAACAGCGCAGAGGACTTCTGGGAGCTGTCGCGAAAATCCGCGCTCCCGCGCGAGACTCGCGGCTACGTTCCGACCTTTTTTGCGACGCTCATGATCGTCAGCGAACCCGATGCTCACGGCTTCCTCCTTTGCGAGCCCGACGAGCCGGCCGACGACTGGGCGGAAGTGCCTGTCCCCGGGCCTGTGTCGCTCAAGTTCGTCGCGGAGACCGCGGGCGTCGACGCGGGGATCATCCGCGAGCTGAATCCGGCGTTCCGTCGTGGCGTCACCCCTCCGGGAACCGCGCAAATCCGCGTCCCCAGGGCAGCAGCCTCCCGCCTGGGCGAGAGCGCTCAAAGCCTGCGAGGCGACGACCCTTACGTTCAGGTCGCACGCTACACCGTCCGCAAAGGCGACAACGTCAAGTCACTCGCCCGCAAGCTCGGCAGCGACCCGCACACGATCTCCGGCATGAACGGCGGCCTCACGAAACTGCGAACCGGATCCACGATTTGGGTACCCGTCAGCCACACCGAGCTCTCCGCGAGCCTCTCGCACAAGCCGAAATCCAGGTACCACACAGTCAAACGCGGCGAGACGCTCTACCACATCGCGAAGAAGAACGGCCTCTCGGTCGACGAGCTTCGCTCGATGAACAATCTCTCGCGCAAGCACGTCCTGAAGACCGGCGAGAAGCTCCGACTCTCGACCTCGCCCGCGGTCACGGCCGGCGGACTGTGACCTGATTTCGAATTTCGGATTTCGGATTTGAAATCCCCTTTCTAATTCGGCCGATTCAATCCAACCCGGATGGAGTTCTCCGTACCATGTCCGGCAGGGGCCATGCCTTCTTGATCCGGAGCGACGGGCACTCGCTGCCTTTAAATCCGCAATCCGAAATCCGATATCCGAAATCCTCCCTCCGTCCTTCCTTGAAATTCGCGCCTCCGGGGTGGTAGTTTCGCCCACTTGTCACGGAAGGACACCCAATGGCCGACAAAGAGGATCTGAAGAAAACACTCAACTTGCCGAAGACCGAGCTCGCGATGAAGGCGAACCTCCCGCAGAACGAGCCGAAACGGCTCGAGAAGTGGGCCGCGATCGATCTCTACGGACAGATCCGCCGGATGTCGGCCGGTCGAAGGAAGTACGTGCTCCACGACGGGCCTCCGTACGCCAACGGCCACATCCACATCGGGCACGCGCTCAACAAGATCCTCAAAGACATCGTCGTCAAGTCGCGAACGATGATGGGCTACGACTCTCCCTACGTTCCGGGTTGGGACTGCCATGGCCTTCCGATCGAGCACCGAGTCGACAAGGAGCTCGGGCCGAAGAAGAAGGAGATGTCGTCGGTCGAGTTCCGCCGCGCCTGCCGCGAGTTCGCCGGCAAGTTCGTCGAGATTCAGAAAGAAGACTTCAAGCGCCTCGGCGTTCTCGGCGACTGGGAGAACCCTTACACGACGATGTCGTACGGCTACGAGGCCGACATCGCCGACGCCCTCGGTCGCTTCTTCAAAGAAGGCCTCGTCTACAAAGGGCTCAAGCCGGTCCACTGGTGCACGCACTGCCAGACGGCGCTCGCCGAAGCCGAGGTCGAGTACGACGAGCACACCTCGCCTTCGGTGTTCGTGCGTTTCCCGCTCGGACCCGACGCCGCGCAGGCGCTCGGCATCGCGCCCGGTGAGGCTGCGTTCGCCGTCATCTGGACGACGACGCCCTGGACGCTGCCCGCGAACCTGGCGATCGCGCTGCACCCGTCCCACGACTACGCGGTCGTCCGCGTTCCGGACGGGCTGCACATCGTCGCTGCGGAATTGCTCGACGGCGTCGCCAAAAAGGCGGGATGGTCCGATCCGCAGATCCTGCGCACGTTCAAGGGTCCCGAGCTCGATCGCAAGAGCTATCGCCACGCATTCCTCGAGCGCGACGGCATCTTCGTCGTCGGCGATCACGTTACGCTCGAGGCGGGCACAGGCCTGGTCCACACGGCGCCGGGACATGGCGCCGACGACTATCGCATCGGCGTCGACTACGGTCTCGAGGTCTACACGCCCGTCAATCATCGCGGCGAGTTCACTGCCGACGTGATCGAATGGGCCGGAACGCATGTCTTCAAGGCGAACCCGCTCATCGTCGAGAGGATGAAGGAGCGAGGCGTGCTCCTCGCCTCCGAGAACATCCGCCACAGCTACCCGCACTGCTGGCGATGCAAGAACCCGATCATCTTCCGCGCGACGGAACAGTGGTTCATCGCGATGGACAAGACATCCGCCAGCGGCAAGGCTCCGTTGCGCGAGCGCGCCGCCGGCGAGATCTCCAAAGTCGAGTGGCTGCCGAGGTGGGGTGAGGAGCGCATCCGCGGAATGGTCGAGAACCGTCCCGACTGGTGCATCTCGCGCCAGCGTCTCTGGGGCGTGCCGATCACCGTCCTCTACTGCGAGGGCTGCTCCGAGACGGTTTGCGACGAGGAGTTCTTCGCGCGCGTCGTCGCGGCGTTCCGCGAGGAAGGCGCCGACGCCTGGTACGCGCATCCGGCGGAGCGCTTCCTTCCCGAAGGCTTCCGCTGCAAGTGCGGCGGCTCGTCGTTCCGCAAGGAGAACGACATTCTCGACGTCTGGTTCGACTCGGGCTGTTCGCACGTCGCGGTGCTCAAGAGCCGGGAAGAGCTCGGCTGGCCCTGCGCCGTCTACCTCGAAGGGCACGACCAGCATCGCGGCTGGTTCCAGTCGTCGCTCCTGGTCGGCACGGGAATCGAGGGCGGCGCGCCCTACGGCCAGGTCGTGACGTGCGGCTTCGTCGTCGACGAGAAGGGCCGGAAGATGTCGAAGTCGATGGGCAACGTCGTCGCACCGGAGGACGTCATCAAGAAGCACGGCGGCGACATCCTGCGGATGTGGGTGTCGATGATCGACTATCGCGACGACATGGCGATCGGCAACGAGATCATCGCCCGCATCTCCGAGGCCTATCTCAAGATTCGCAACACCTGCCGGTTCATGCTCGGAAACCTGGCCGACTACGCCGACTTCGATCCGGCGAAGGATGCGCTTCCCTTCGCGGAGATGGATCCGCTCGACCGTTGGGCGGTCAGCCGGGCGAACGAGACCTTCGAGCGCTGCATCAAGGGCTACGAGGACCTGGAGTTCCACGTCATCTACCACAAGCTCCTCGAGCTGAGCACGGTCGACATGTCCGCGCTCTACTTCGACGTCATCAAGGACACGCTCTACATCGAGGCGAAGGACTCGAAGCTGCGGCGCTCGGCGCAGACCGCGCTGCACATGATCCTCTCGGGGCTCGTGCGCGTCGTCGCGCCGATCATGTCGTTCACTGCCGACGAGATCTGGGAGCGGATGGGCGGCGCGGCCGAAGCGTCGGTGCATCTCGCGGCGTTTCCCGACTTCTCGTCCGCGCGGATCAGCGACGCGGAGACGGCGGCGTGGGATCGCATCCTCCGCGTGCGCGAGGCCGCGAACAAGGTGCTCGAACGAGCGCGCGCGGCGCAGAAGATCGGCAAGTCGCTCGAAGCCGACATCGTACTCACGGGCGACTTCGCTCCGGAGGCGCTGACGGGAGGCGTGGCCGCCGACGACCTCGCGCGCGTGATGATCGTCTCGCACGTCGACTTCGACCGCGGCTCGTCCGAGAGCGACGCCGAGGCGCTCGTGTTCGACGGAATCGGCACGGTGGGAATCGTGATGCGGCCCGCGCGGGGAACGAAGTGCATGCGCTGCTGGCAGTATCGCGAAGAGGTGTCCGACGCTCGCGGCACGTGCGACCGGTGCGCGGAGATCGTCTCCCGGTCGTGACGCGGCGATCTCGTTTCGATTACACTGAGGGCGTTCCCCGGATGGAAACGAAAAGGAGGCA
>JAMPYE010000145.1 GCA_023700825.1 Thermoanaerobaculia bacterium
TTCGGGTGGGATGTTCGTCGCCATGATTCGCGATCTCTCCTCGTGTCGTTCTGCGATTCGTTCGAGGCGGGCGTGGACGATACAACCCGCGCGCGCCAGTGCGTCGTCGACGAACGGCCGTGTGTGTTGTCGAGGAGTCTAGGGCCCCTTCGCCGAAACGGTCAACGGGAACTGCTCAGGACTTCTGAAATTGCCCCAAAACCTAGGATTTTTGCGTGGTGGGGCGAAGAGTGACACCACGAATCCACAATTG
This sequence comes from Thermoanaerobaculia bacterium, assembly GCA_023700825.1. Lineage (GTDB taxonomy): Bacteria > Acidobacteriota > Thermoanaerobaculia > Gp7-AA8 > Gp7-AA8 > JACPDH01. The sequence continues at coordinate 254 of JAMPYE010000145.1, forward strand.
GTAGAGCGCCCGTTTCCGCGTCGGAAGTGCCGCCGGGCGCCCCGCCAGCGTATCGCCGAACCCGGGATTTCGACGTGTGGATCGCGGAGGGCGAAAACGGTTACGCTTTGAATCAACAGGCGAAAGAGAGCGTGCATCCAGTCATTGGTTTCGGACCGCACGCCACTCGTCGTGCCAGGAGCCCTCGAATGAAGACAACAACGAGACTTGTCACCGCGATCGCCGTCACCGCCGCGCTGAGCCTTTGCGCAGCGGCGGAGATCCGCTTCGAGCCTCCGGCCCCCTCTGCTGGCGAGCCATTCCGGATCATCGTCGAAGGCGTCTGGCGAGATGGTTGCGTGCCGGCGACACCGAGACTCGAAGTGCACGACCGCCGGCTGCTCGTAACCTTCAAGCTGGCCGGAAGTGAAGGGTGCACGGCCGCGCTGACCCCGTACTCGTCAACTCTCGAGGGAGTCCGCCTTTCAGCGAACCACTACACGCTGATCACGCGCGTGAGAGACGTAACGCTCGAGACGCTGTTCGAGGAGAAGGTCTTCCAGGTGGCAGGAGATGCGGCGCCGATTGGGTTGTATCCTCACTTCGATACCGAAGACGGCAACAGGGTGGTCGCCCTTTCCGGCTCGTTCCCGTGCGATACGTCGTCGTGCGCGGCCCCGGAGGTGCTTTTCGGCGCGAACCCATCCCCCGACGTTCGTCGCGTCGAAGGCTCGCAACTCCACGCGGTCGTGCCTCCGGGACAGGGTCTCGTCGATCTGACGGTGCGCGGTGCAACCTACAGCCGCACGAAGATCGCCGGGTTCCAGTACGTTCGGCGAGACGAGTGGGAAGCACTCATGCTTCCTGTCTACATCAAGGACGTGATTTACGGCGCCTACGATTCGAAGTGGATTACCGACTGGAGCGTACTGAACCAGAACGGAGCATCGTTGATCTCGGGCCTGGACTTTCTCTACATCGACGAGTCGTGCCCGGTGACATGCATTGGGTTTACGCCGCTGTACGAGGGCGTCATGAATTCATACCTCCGCCTCGTGGCGGGCCCTTCCGACAAGCAGCCGCCGACCGCGTTGATACATCTGCGGAAGGACGCTGCGGCCAGCGTCGCGACTGCCCTGCGAACCCGTGACTTTTCCCGGCAATCCGAGAGCTGGGGTTGCGAGATCCCCGTCGTGAGGGAAGATGAGCTGCGCCGGGTGGTCACTCTCGTCGACGTGCCGCGCGAGGAGCGCTTCCGCCAGCGGCTCCGCATCTACAACCCGCGCGTTTCGGACCTCGGGGCGATCGTGGAGTTCTTTGATGCCGAGGGCGGGAGGCTCGCTTCCCGCGAGGTCGCCCTGGCGTGGCCGGAAGGAGCCCTCGGGGGCATCGTCCAACCAGGGTACTTCGCGTTCGGCTCGCGGGGACTCCCGCTGCAGCCGGCGTGGGCCGAGATCGACCTCGCGTCGATCCCGGAGCTCGAAGACCATCGCCGAGCCTGGATTCGAGTCACCGCAAAGGGAAACGGGAAGATCTGGGCGTTCGTAAGCATCACGAACGACGCCACGCAGCAGGTCTCGACGGTGACCCCTCAGTAGTCCGCGGAGACCCTTCTCTCAATTCTCAATTCTCAATTCTCGAGTTTCGCCGTATCCTCCCTCCCCGATGGCACGGAAGCCCAGATCATCCAAAGGCCGCGACTCCGATCAGCTGAAGCTGCGCGCGTCATCTCACGCGGAGACCGAGCGGATCGAGGTCGCGACCTTCGCCGAGAAGGCGTACCTCGACTACTCGATGTACGTCGTGCTCGACCGCGCGTTGCCTAACGTCGCGGACGGCCTCAAGCCCGTTCAGCGGCGGATCATCTACGCGATGTCGGAGCTCGGCCTCTCGGCCGCGTCGAAGCACAAGAAGTCGGCCCGCACGGTCGGCGACGTCCTCGGCAAGTACCACCCGCACGGAGACTCCGCCTGCTACGAGGCGATGGTCCTCATGGCGCAGCCCTTCTCGATGCGCTACCCGCTCATCGACGGGCAGGGGAACTGGGGCTCGGCCGACGACCCGAAGTCGTTCGCGGCGATGCGCTACACCGAGGCGCGCCTGACGCGTTTCGCCGACACGCTTCTCTCCGAGCTCGACCAGGGCACCGTGGCGTGGGGGCCCAACTTCGACGGCACGATGGAAGAGCCGAAGCTCCTTCCGTCGCGGCTCCCGCACGTTCTGCTCAACGGCGCGTCGGGCATCGCGGTCGGCATGGCGACCGACATCCCATCGCACAACCTGCGCGAAGTCGTGAGCGCCTGCATCGCGATCATCGACGACCCGCACGTCTCGTTCGAGAGGATCTGCGAGCTGATCCCTGGGCCGGACCTGCCGACCGAGGCGGAGATCATCACGCCGGCCGAGGAGCTGCGGACGATCTACCACAGCGGCAACGGATCGTTCCGGATGCGCGCGAAGTGGGAGCGCGAAGACGGAGACATCGTCGTCACGGCGCTTCCGTACCAGGTGTCGGGAAGCAAGGTGCTGCAGCAGATCGCCGCGCAGATGCAGGCGAAGAAGCTGCCGATGGTCGAGGACCTCCGCGACGAATCGGATCACGAGAATCCGACGCGCCTCGTCATCGTGCCGCGCTCGAACCGCGTCGACGTCGACGAGCTCATGGCGCACATCTTCGCGACGACCGACCTCGAGCGCTCCTATCGCGTGAACCTCACGATGATCGGCATGGACGGCCGTCCGCGAGTCTTCGGGCTGCGCGACCTGCTCGAAGAGTGGCTCGACTTCCGCACCGAGACGGTCAGGCGCAAGCTCCAGCATCGCTTCGACGAAGTTCTCAAGCGGCTCCACATCCTCGACGGCTACCTCGTCGCCTACCTCAACGTCGACGAGGTAATCCGGATCATTCGTTTCGAAGACGATCCGAAGGCCTCGCTCATGGAGCGCTTCGACCTCACGGAGCTCCAGACCGACGCGATCCTCGACCTCAAGCTCAAGTACCTCAACAAGCTCGAGGAGATCGAGATCAACCGCGAGCAGAAAGAGCTCGCCGAGGAGCGCGACCGCCTCGCGAAGATCCTCGAGTCGAAGGCGCGGCTGCGCAAGGAAGTGCGCCGCGAGCTGATCGAGGACGCCGAGGCGTTCGGCGACCCGCGACGCTCGCCGATCGTCGTCCGCACCGCGGCGAAGGCGATCGACGAGACGGCGCTCGTCCCCTCGGAGCCGGTCACCGTCGTGCTCAGCGAAAAGGGCTGGGTGCGCGCGGCGAAGGGCCACGAGATCGATCCGACGGCGCTGCAATATCGCTCGGGCGACGGCTATCTCCACGCGGCGCGCGGGAAGTCGAACCAGTCGGCGGTCTTCCTCGACACCACGGGACGCTCGTACTCGGTCGCCGCGCACTCGCTCCCGTCGGCCAAGGGTCACGGCGAGCCGCTCTCGTCGAGCACGTCGCCGCCGCCGGGCGCCTCGTTCGTCGGCGTGATGATGGGCGAGGCGGAAGACCTCTATTTTCTCGCGACCGACAACGGCTACGGCTTCGTCGCAAAGCTCGACGACCTTCAGACGAAGATCCGCGCCGGCAAAGCTGCGGTCAACGTCGGCAAGGGAGCGCGAGCGTTGCCGCCGCAACGGATCTCGAACCACCAGACCGATCGCATCGCCGCGGTGACGAACGAAGGCAAGCTGCTGCTCTTCATGGCGAACGAGCTGCCGCTCCTTGCGCGTGGTAAAGGGGTCCAGACGATCCGGATCCACAAGGCCCAGGGGTTGCTGCCGGGCGAGCACGTGGTCGGCGTCGCAGTCATCCCGGAAGGCGGCGCGCTGACGGTCTACGCCGGCAAACGCTTCACCACGATCAAGGGCGAGGACCTCGAGGGCTACGCCGGCAAGCGCGCGCAACGCGGGCTCAAGCTTCCGCGCGGCTTCCAGAGCGTGAATGCGATCGCCTCGAGCAACGCCTTCCCGCCTCCGCCTGTGGCCAGCGGTGATGCGACGAATTGAGCGGCCTGTCGATGCGAGATCGATGTGGCGCAGGCACTCCTGCCTGCGCGCCGCCGAAGGCGGCCCATTCCACGATTTGCGAGAATCTGAATCGTCGGGCGGCGCTTCGCGCCGCGCGCAGACAGAAGTGTCTGCGCCACACGGAGTCTCCGTTACCGGGATTTCGCCTTTCGTGAGGCTGTGGCCATGAACGACGAAGCACGACAAGCCTACCTGTCGCGAATCGGCTGGAATGTGCCGGTTGCACCGAACAGCGCGACGCTCGCGGCGCTTCACGAAGCACATCTGCTCGCGGTGCCGTTCGAGAATCTCGACATCGGCCTCGGGCGCGAGATCGTGCTCGACCTCGAGCGCCTTCACGACAAGATCGTGACGCGCCGCCGCGGAGGCTTCTGTTACGAGCTGAACGGCCTCTTCGCGTCGCTGCTCGCGGGCCGCGGCTTCGATCTCGATCTGCTCTCGGCGAGGGTCGCGGACGACGCCGGAGTCCTCGGCCCGGAGTTCGATCACATGGCGCTGCTCGTCCGTGCCGGCGGGAAGCGTTGGCTCGCCGACGTCGGCTTCGGCGACTCGTTCCGCCGCCCGATCGACCTCGACGACGCTTCGCCGCAGGCCGGAGGCGATCCGTTAGGCCGCGCCTGGAGCGTGAGGGACGACGGCGATGAGCTGGCGCTGTTGCAGCACGAGGCGGACGGCGTGTCGCGCGTGACGTACGCGTTCACCCTCGCGCCGCGCGAGCTCGCCCACTACGCGCCGATGTGTGTCTGGCAGCAGACCTCGCCCGAGTCGAGCTTCACGCGCCGGCGCGTCTGCAGCCGCGCGACGCCGCAGGGTCGCGTGACGCTCGCAAACGACCGGCTGATCGTCACCACGCCCGGGGGCCGCACGGAACGGCTGGTCGCCGAAGGCGAACGAGCGGCTGTGCTGCTGCGGGAGTTCGGGGTGGCGGTGTGAAATGAGAAATGACAAGAAGGGATGTCCCTTCCTTTTGTCATTTGTCACCCATTTCTAGTAGAGGCCAGCATTCCGCACGCGGCGTGTTTCGCGACTCCGCCGGAGTAGCGCCGCACGACAGGGACGCCTAACGCCTGGAGCCCGTCGCGGAACGCCTCGCGCTCCTCGTCGGTCGCGCGGCGGAATCCGTCAGGTCGCGCGTCGTTGACGTCGATCAGGTTGAAGCGAAGCGGCACGCCCTCGAACAGTCGTGCGAGCGCCGCGACTTCGTCGGGTCCGTGGTTCACCCCGCCGAGGAGGACCCAGGCGACGGTGACGCGACCGCCGACGGCGCGCTGGTAGGTGCGCACCGCGCCGGCGATCTCGTCGACGCTCCACGCGCCACCGGTCGGGATGAGCGAGCGCCTCTTCTCCTCGATCGCGGAGGTGAGCGAAACGATGAGCCGCCACGGCGGCGGATCGTTCGCGAGCTTGAGGATCCCCGGGACGAGCCCGACTGTCGAGATCGTGATCGCGTTGCCGGAGATCGCGCCGCCGCACGAATGCGAGAGGATGCGCGCCGCCTTGCTCACCGCCTCGAAGTTGTGAAGCGGCTCCCCCTGCCCCTGGAAGACCGCGCCGCTCACGCGGCCCGGAGCCTCGTCGCGCACGGCGACGAGTTGCGCGACGATCTCCCACGCCTCCAGGTGCCGCTTGAGCCCGAGACGTCCCGTCGCGCAAAAGAGGCAGCCCATCGCGCATCCCGCCTGGCTCGAGAGACAGACGCTGAACCGGCCCTCTTTCTCGAGCGGGATCCGTACCGCCTCGGCGAGTGCGCCGTCGTGAAGCCGGAAGAGATACTTTACGAAGCCGTCGGACGGGTCGGTGGCGCGCTCGAGAATCTCCGGCTTCCGACGGTCGACGAGCTCGTCGATCGCCGCCTCGACCCGCTTCGGCACGGGTCGCGTCTCGGGAAAGCCGTCGCGCCCGCGGGTGATCGCATGCGCGAGAATGCGCCGAGCCTCGTCGTCGCGCACCTCGACGCCTCGACCTCGAAGGATCGACACGAGGTCGTCGGGCAGCATGCCGAAGAGGTGGGGGCGAAGGGTCACGGCGAGGGGAAGTGCGCGAGGCTGGTTCGTAATTCCTTCGGCGGTGAGCTCGCGGTCCGAATTACGTCACTTGTCATTCGTCCCGCTTCTTCTCGTCCATAAGAGCCATGAGGTTGTCCTCAGAATCGCGAAAAAAGGCCATCCAGAGTTCGTGGTCGGGCATTTTCGCGATGAGATGCGGCTCGCTCTCGAAGCGGACCCCCTTCGCGACGAGCTCGCCGTGGCGCGCCTCGAGGCCGTCGGTCACGAAGTAGAGGACCGAGTTGCCCGACGGCTGTCCCGGTTCGGGGCGGGTCATCATGATCCGCAGCCCGCCGCAGACGAAGAAAGCCATATTCGGCACCTGGAACGCGAGCGTGATCCCGAGTGTGTCGCGGTAGAAGGCGACGGCGCGGTCGAGGTCGTTCACCACGAGAGACACCTGCCCGATTCGAGAGATCATCACGGTTCTCCTGTTCCCGGTTGGCTGCGTTCGAACATGAATCCGGCGAGGCGAAAAAGCAAGCGGAACCCACTGCCCATAAGTTAAAGGGAGAATCCGAACCCAGATCGTCGAACGGTGAAATGGGAACGCAGAGACCACCACCCCGCGGCCCCTTTCCGGGTTCGAACATCAGCGTTCTACGATCTAACTTCGCGGTCTTGTTCATGACTTAAAGCCGTTGGGTGTGGCCCCATGATCTGCTAACGTTTCGGGCACACCGGAGGCTCGCAATGTCTGAAGGCAGAATCATCGGGGGGCTGCTCGCCCCGCATCCCCCGCACATCGTCTACGGCGAGAACCACTGGAGAAACGAGCCGAAGTCGGAGTGCGGATGGGAAGTGCTCCGCTGGGGCTACGAGCGGGCGCGGAAGGACTTCCTCGCGAAGAAGCCCGACGTGCTCATCGTCCACAGCCCGCACTGGCAGACGATCGTCGGCCACCACTTCCTCGGCGTTCCCGAGTTCCACGGCCTGTCGGTCGACCCGATCTTTCCGAACCTCTTCCGCTACACCTACGACATGAAGGTCGACGTCGAGCTGGCGGAGCTGATCGCCGCCGAGGGGCGCGCCGACGGCCTCACGACGAAGATGATGCGCAACCCGCACTTCCGCGTCGACTACGGCACGATCGTCTCGCTGCACATGATGAACCCCGAGTGGGACATCCCCGTCGTCGGCATCTCGTCGAACAACTCGCCCTACTACTTCTCGAACGAGGTGGGGCAGCAACAGATGCTCAAGCTGGGAGAGGCGACGCGCCGGGCGATCGAGAAGAGCGGGCGCCGCGCGATCCTGCTCGCGTCGAACACGCTGTCGCATCGCCACTTCACGACCGAGCCGGAGATCCCCGAGGACATGTCGCGGGAGCACATTTACCAGCACGCCGGATATCTATGGGACATGGAAGTGATCCGGATGATGAAGGAAGGCCGCACGCGCGAGCTCCTCGCCATCCTCCCCGAGTTCATGGACCACGCCGTGAGCGAGGTGAAAGCAGGATCGCTCGCCTGGATGCTTTCCGCGCTGCAGTTCCCGAGCTACGAGGCGGAGGTCTACGGGTACTGGACGGTGATCGGGACGGGGAACGCGGTGGTGGGGTGGGACTCGGAGGGAAAACAATGAATGCAGAACGCAGAATGCGGAACGAGGAAGGTAGAAAGAAAGCTGCGCAGGTCGTTCGTGCCGTTCTTTCTACATTCTTCAGTTCTGCGTTCTGCATTCGGTGTTTTTCGTAACGAAGGACTTTCGATGACTTTGATCCAGAAGGCCTACATCGTCCCGGGTCTCCCGCACATTTACCTCGCCGCGGATCGCAACAGGGGCTGGGCTTCCCTCCGCGACAACTACCTTCGCATCGCGAAGGAAATCGCGGAGTCGGACGCCGAGCTGATGCTCGTTTATTCGACGCAGTGGTTCTCGGTCATCGGCCATCTCTTCCAGGTCGACCCGAGGCCGGCGTGGACGCTCGTCGACGCCAATTGGTACGAGTACGGGGAGATCCCGTACGAGCTTCTCGTGGACGCGGCGTTCGGGAACCGCTACTGCGAGACCGCGAAACGGTTCGGGCTGCAGGCCTCTACGGTGAACTACAGGGGGTTTCCGGTCGACTCGGGAACCGTCGTCGCGCTGAAGTTCCTCAACCCCGAGAATCGGATTCCGGCGAGCGTCGTCTCGTGCAACATCTACGCGGAGCGCGACGAGACGCGCGTGCTCGGCCGCGCGGCGCGGGTGGCGTTGGAGGAGCACGGAAAGAAGGCGATCGTCGTCGTGGTGTCGAACTTTTCGAACCGCTTCCACACGGTCGAAATCGATCCGGCGAACGACGCGATCTCCTCTCCGAAGGACGACGAGTGGAACCGCAAGCTGCTCGAAATCCTCGCCGACGGGCGGCTCGAGGACACGGCGCAGCTCGCGCGGCAGTTCGCGCGCGAAGCCAACGCCGACATGGGTTTCAAGGCGATCTGGTGGCTCTCGGCGCTCCTCGGCGAGACGAACCAGTTCACCGGAAAAGTGTGGGACTACCAGCCGGTCTGGGGCACGGGTGCCGCGCTCGTGGAGCTGACGCCCGTCGAGGCGCCGCGGGTCTTCGAGAAGGAGTACGACGAGGTGTCGATTTCCGAGCTCGGCGTCGTGGGCGCCGCGCCAGAAGGCGCCGGGACGGGGCTCGCCACGCACAACCTCCTCGAAGCCGAAGGCGACGCCGGCTCCGCGGATCGGGTCCGTGCGGGCGAGACCTCGCGCGGCGCGCGCGAGGTCGTCACGACCACCACCGCGCGCGCGCCGAAGGCGGTCGGGGCCTACCCGCACGCGAAACGGGTCGGCGACACGCTGTTCCTCTCCGGGATCGGGCCACGCCAGGCGGGCACCGACGACATTCCGGGCGTCACGCGCAACGAGCGTGGCGAGATCGTCGACTGGGACATCGAGGTGCAGACGCGCGCCGTGATCGAGAACGTGAAGACGATTCTGGAAGAGGCGGGAAGCTCGCTCGACAAGGTCGTCGACGTGACCGTCTTCCTCACGAACATGCAGCGCGATTTCGCCGGCTACAACAAGGTCTACGCCGAGTACTTCACGTCGATCCAGGCGACGCGCACGACGGTGGGAGTCGACTCGCTTCCGACGCCGATCGCGGTCGAGTTCAAGATCCTGGCGATGCCGTAGGCAGCAGAGCCGGCGAATGCGTTTGTCATCCTGACGACCGAA
>JAMPYE010000146.1 GCA_023700825.1 Thermoanaerobaculia bacterium
CGAGGTCGGTCCGCAGCGCCGCCGCGATCGCGAAGCTGTCGAGCGGCGCCGCGAGCGGCTCGATGACGCTCAGCTCACCGTCGCCTCTCTGGAGGCCGCGGCCGCGCTTCGCGTCGACCACGTCGATCTGCACCAGTCCTCGGAAATCGCTCGACTCCCACGCGTGCGATCCGTGTGTCACCGGCTGGCGGAACACCGCACGGTCGAGCTGCGAGATCAGCAGTGTCGGCGACCACGTGTACTGCACCCGGCCGCTGACCGTGTAGAAATCCGATCGCACCAGGTCGCGCACCGCGCGCGAGTCCGAGAGCTGCCCGAGGTAGAGCGTGTCGGTCAGGTCGGAGTCGGGCTCGTAGGTCGCAGAGAGAATCCAGTCGTTCTGCCGGAGCCATGCGGCCAGGGAGTTGTAGCCCGGAGCGCCCCCCGACAGCCTCTCGATCTGCTGCCACTCCTCCGACGCGCGATAGACCTCCGCCTGCGTGGCCGCGTCGACGCGCCTGGCCGTGATCTCCGCCGCGTACTCGAGATACTGGATCGCCAGGGCGTCGAGCCCGCGCTCCATCCTCTCGGAGAGCTGCCACGATCGCCAGCCGAGGGCCGAGAACGCCACGGCGATGATCAGGAACGGGACGAGCACCGACGCGCGGCTCCTCGGCCGCTGCCCGCGCAGGAACTCGTTGATCCTGGAGATGATGACTGCCATCGTCGATCGATGGCCGACGAGGCAGGGGACGCCGCCGGGGGCCGGCGCTCGCCTCGCCGAGTCAGCGCTTTTCTTCGGAGTGCGCCGCCTTCATGTGGGCGGCGACGACGCGCTGAATCTGCTTCTCGGTGATCTGGGTGAGCGTTGCCTCGGTGACGACGTACGAGCCGTTCCGCTTCACGCGGAGCTTTACGACTCCCGTGTTCTGCGCCTTGTCGACCAGCTTCTTGAAAACCTTAACATTTCCGTCGGCGCAGTTCTGCCCGTTCACCTCGACGATCAGGTCGCCCTGCCGGAGACCGGCCGCCTCGGCCGGGCTCTCGTCGACCACTGCCTTGATCAGAATCCCTCTCTCGGTGTCGTAGAAGATCAGCCCCAGGTACTTCCTGCCTGTCATGCCTTCGCGGATCTTGTGCTCGCAGTCCTCGCGCGAGGCGGGACAGCGCGGCAGCTCGTCCTGCGCGATCGCAGCGATCGCGGCGAGGAGCAGTACGGCGGTGAGGATCAGGGTTCGCGGTCTCAAGGGCATGGCTTCCGGGAAGCAGCAACCCCCGGACGACCGAGATTCTTGCGCCCAACGACCGCAACGGCGTCAACAAATCGGAAAACTCTCCCCTGCGCCCGCGCCGCGCCTCGGGCCCGTCACTCGAAGACGAGCGTGCCGAACGCGCGCGGGACGTGGAAATCGGCGGGGGTGCGCCCCGTCGGCCGCCACGCGGAAAACTCGTCACCATCGGGCGAGCGGTCGATGCGGAAGAAGTTCGCCCGCCAGCGTGCGCCGCTCGCGAAGTCCGCGCCGAACGCGCGAAGAGGTATCGAGATCAGCGTCTCGACCCTGACCGAGCCGTCGATCGTCGTCCTGCGAATCGCCGTCCGGAGACCCTCGCACGTCCAGCCGCGGTCGATCGTCATAGTCTCCCTTTCGAGTCGAGGCGAGTCGATCGCGGCGTCGAAGGTCGTCCCGAGCGGGTTGACCTCGATCTCGAAGTAGCGCTCCGGCTTCTCGGGAGCGAGGAAGACCTCGACGACGTCCTCCTCCCAGAGCGGCTCGTCGTGCTCCAGGTAAGTCGCGACCAGGTGATCGTCGTCGGCCAGGAAGACGACGAAGAGCCGCTTGCCGTCGTGGTAGGCGGCGAAGCCGGAGTCGAGGCGCGGCCGCGAGCCGTCGCCCGAGCGAACGAGCGGCACGCGAGGCGCCCTCACCGGCACAGCCCACGGATCCTCGAGATCGAGCGTCGCGCGGCACACCGGGTACGTGGAGTCGGCCGACATCAGGAGGATGATACGGGAAAGAGGGGGGCGGGTTCGAAAAGGGAAGGCTGGAGGCGACAGGCGGAAGGCGATGAGCAGGCGGAGGCGGAAGGCGAGAGGCGATAAGCAATCAGGGCAACGTCGTGTCAGTCGCCGGAGTTAGTCATGCGGGGCGTGCCAGGCGCGTCCGTCTTCCACGCAACTCCCTCCCCTGATGTCTCCTGGCTCTGTCTACTTATCGCCTTTCGCCTCTCGCCTTTCGCCTAGCTTTTCTCTATCCGCATCGATATATCGAGCGCGTCCACGGTGTGCGTGAGCGCGCCGACGGAGATGCGGTCGACGCCGGTCTCGGCGATGGCGCGGACGCTCTCGAGCGTGACGCCACCGGAGGCCTCGAGCGGAACGCGCCCGCCGGAGCGCCTGACAGCTTCGCACATCGTCTCGAGGTCCATGTTGTCGAGCAGGATGAAATCGGGCGTCTCGGCGAGCGCTTCGTCGAGCTCGCGGAGGTCGCGCACCTCGATCATCAGCTTCTGCGGGCGCCCGGTTCCCCGGATGCGTCGCACGACGGCCTCGATGGAGCCGGCACGATCGATGTGGTTGTTCTTCACGAGGAACATGTCGTGCAGGCCGTGCCGGTGGTTCGTCCCCCCGCCGGCCGCGACCGCGTACTTGTCGAGCGCGCGCAGCCCCGGCGCGGTCTTGCGCGTGTCGAGGATGACGGCGCGGGTTCCGGCGACGGCATCGACGAAACGTCGCGTCGCGCTGGCGATCCCCGAGGCCCGCTGGACGAGGTTCAGCGCGGTGCGCTCGCCGGAGAGGAGGGCGCGGACCGAGGCTTCCACCTCCGCGACGCGATCCCCCTTCTTCACCGCGCTCCCGTCTTCGACCAGGGCGCGAAAGCGCGCGCCTTCGTCGAGCATCTCGAAGACGGCCTCCGCGAACGGGAGCCCGGCGAGCACGCCATCCTCCTTGACGAGAAAGAACGCGCTGCCGCGTTCCTCGGGTCCGAAGATCGCATCCGCCGTGATGTCGGGCAGATCCTCACCGAGGGCACGGTCGACGATGTCGCGAATGAGGGAGGTCGGCGGAAGGGCCATGGGACGAGTTTAGAACGCGAAACGCCGAACGCGAAACACGGAACGCGAAACGCGAAACGAACCCGACGTCGTCAACCTGTTGCATTCGGATGCCGGTCGAAAAGCAGCGAAGCCTGGCGGAGGAGACGGTCGCGGTCCGACACCGGGACCGAGACGGCACTCATTCTCGACTTGCGGATCGAGCCGCGAGTTCCCAGTGGCTCGCCTCCGGATTCGCACCCCGGATTCCCCACTCCCAGCTTCCCGTTCCCAGTTTCGCGTTCCGAGTTCCGCGTTCCGCGTTCGCCATTACATCTTCGTCATCCTGACCCTTCGGGCCTTCCATCACGGAACTTCCACGAAATAGCATCGTCCACCGATTAGTTAGTTGGGTTGCTGTTCTTTGACAAGTGGGGGCGCACCGGTTTCGACGGGGTTGGTCGAAGCTGTGGTCGCATGCCGAGTTGAGTTCCTCGTAAACGGCTCACCAAAAAGCAAAAGCGAACAACGAACTCGCACTGGCAGCTTAATTGACTGTCACGCTCGCCGGGGGATTGCTCACGTCTTCCGGATGAGCGTCATGCTGTGAGCTCAAGGCCATATGTTCCGTCCTGGCGCATGGCTCGAAAACCACAGGGGCTGGTCCTGATGTGTTCCGCGCTTTTCCGGGAACTTCGGGACGAGATTAATGAAAAGCTAAGCATGTAGAAGCCCGGTTATCACCTTCTTCGGACGCGGGTTCAATTCCCGCCGCCTCCACCAACCCACGCTGACGATCGCCGCGCAGCCGACTTTCCCCTCGCGGCCCGACACCACATGACGAGCATCACACCGAAGCATTCCACGCAAAAAGCCATGGCGGCGCTCCATCGCCTTCGCGAGCTGAGCCTGCCCGCGGCCACCGCGATCGCCACGGCGTGGTTCCTGCTTTTCTGCAACGTCCCGTTCTGGAGCGACGCCTTCAAGACGCGCGACGGGCTGAGCGTCGCGAACGCCCTGTTCTTCGCGTCGCTTCTTCTGTTCACGTTTCTCCTCGTCAACCTCACCCTCACTCTCCTGACCTGGCGTCCCATCTCCAAGGTGGTCCTTGGGTTCTTTTTCGTCGCCACCCCGATCCTGACGTACTTCATGGCGACGCACGGCGTGCTGATCGACGGCCCGATGATCCGCAACGCGATCGAGACCGACACCCGGGAGGTCTCGGAGCTCATCACGCCTCGGATGATCGCGTACCTTCTCGCCCTCGGCGGGCCGCCACTCGCCTGGCTCGTCTGGATCCGCATCGAGAAGCGACCGCTTCGCCGCGAGCTTGCGCGCAAACTCCTCGTGATTGCGGCGACTCTTGCCGGGGTAGGCGGCATCGCGCTCTTCTACTACCAGGACTACGCGTCGTTCCTTCGCAACCATCGCGAGTTGCGCTACCGCCTCGCTCCGCTGAACCTCGTCGCCTCCGTCTACAAGTATGGGAAGGAGACGATGAAGACCGAGCGCGAGCTCCGCCCGCTCGGCCTCGACGCACGCCAGTCCGGCGAGTCGTCCGCTCCGAGAAAGAGGTCGCTCGTCGTCCTGGTCGTCGGAGAGACGGCGCGCGAGGCGGAGTTCTCGCTCGGCGGCTACTCGCGCCTGACGAATCCGGAGCTCGCGAAGAAGGACCTGTTCTACTTCCCCAACGTCCACGCCTGTGGCACGTCGACCGCGACCGCACTTCCCTGCATGTTCTCCAACCTCGGGGTGTCCACCTTCGACCAGTCCACCGCGGCGAGCCAGGAGAACCTGCTCGACGTCCTTCAGCGCGGTGGAGTCAAAGTGCTGTGGCGGGAGAACAACTCCGGCTGCAAAGGGATCTGCGAGCGGGTGGAAACCGAGATTCTCTCCAACAGCAACGTTGCGGGACTCTGTCGCCCCGACGAGTGCTACGACGAGATCCTTCTGCACGGCCTGCAGGAGAGGATCGACAGCGCCGAGGGAGACATGGTGGTCGTGCTTCACCAGAAGGGGAGCCACGGCCCCGGATATCACCTCCGTTACCCGGAGCGATTCAACGTCTTTCGCCCCACCTGCCAGACCACGTCACTCGAGCAGTGCAGCGCGGAAGAGATCGCGAACGCGTACGACAACACGATTCTCTATACCGACTTCGTGCTCGCGCGCACGATCGAGTTGCTCGAGCGGAACAGCGAGCGTCTGGACACCGCGATGCTCTACGTCTCGGACCACGGCGAGTCGCTCGGGGAAAAGGGCGTCTACCTTCACGGAATCCCGTCGTTCATGGCCCCCGACACCCAGACTCACGTTCCGATGATCGTCTGGCTCTCCAGCGGGTACGAGCATCGCCTCCGCATCGACCGCGAGGGCCTTTCGCGGAATCGAGGCCGCGAGCTCTCTCACGACAATCTTTTCCACTCGGTCCTCGGCCTGCTCCAGGTCGAGACGAGTGTCTATCGCGCCGAGCTCGACATCTTTCGCGACGCGCGCCGCCCGGTCGAGGCCTCGGGCGCATCAGTCCCCGCGCCCCGGCCCGAGGCCGAGGCGAGCGCGGTCTGGCACCCGCGAGCCGTCCCCGGCTCCTGACGCAAATTCCGGGAGAATCCGCTCCTCGCCAGAATGCGACCGCCCCGGCAGCCGTTTCCCTCTGGGCGATGCCATCCCATTCGTTTCAGCCATTCCGGAAGCACCTCGAGCGCGGCGGCGCGGGAGGCGTGCTGCGCGACCGCGTCGAGCACCTCGGCGGCGCGAATCACGGCGACGGCGAGTACGTCGTCTACTGGGCGCAGTCGGCGCGCCGGCTCCGCTCGAATCTCGCGCTCGACTACGCGATCCATCGCGCGAACGAGGAAGAGCTTCCCGTCGTGGTCTACGAGTCGATCCGCCCCGACTACCCGGGAGCGAACGACCGGATCCACTCGTTCGTCCTCGAAGGCGTCGCCGCCAACCATCACGACGCGCTCAAGCGCGGGCTCCGCTATCTCTTCTTTCTCCCGCGCACCCGCGACGAAGCGCGCGGCGGGCTCAAGCGACTCGCGCAACGGGCACGACTCGTCGTCACCGACGAGTTCCCCACGTCCACTCTCCGCGAGCAGACCCGGTCGTTCGCGGCGAGCGCTCCCTGCCCCGTCGTCACCGTCGACGGCAACGGCATCCTGCCGATGCGTGTCTTCGGCAAAGAGCAGTACATGGCGAAACAGCTTCGCGACCGCGCGTTCCGTCTCTTCGAAGAGCGCTGGGGCGAGATCCCGGAGCTGGAGACGAAGTACCAGCCCTACGCGGGCGAGCTCGACCTGCCCAACTACAACGGCGCGCATCCGCGCGCGAACGCGGCCTCCTGCTCGATCGACCACTCGGTCGCCCCCGTTCCTCTTCACGGCGGGCGCGAGGAGGGGCTCAGGCGTCTCGACGTCTTCGTCCGCGAGAGGCTCTCAGGCTACGCCGGCCTTCGCAACCGTGAGGCGCACCGCACGAGCGAGCTCTCGCCCTACCTCCACTTCGGCTACCTCTCGGCCCACGAGGTCGCGCGGCGAGCACTCTTCTCGGACGCCCCCGCCGAAGACGTCGACGCGTTCCTCGAGCAGCTCGTCATCCGTCGCGAGCTTTCGTTCAATCTCTGCTTCTATCGCGACGACTACGCCTCGCTCGCGTGCCTTCCTGATTGGGCGAAGAAGACCCTCGCGGGGCACGCGGACGACCGCCGGCACCCGGTCTACTCGCACGCCGAGCTCGAGCGCGCCGAGACCGGCGACGAGGTCTGGAACCTGGCCCAGCGCGGCCTCCTCTCTCTCGGCACGATCCACAACTATCTGCGGATGCTCTGGGGCAAGAAGATCATCGAGTGGTCGAAGACTCCGGAGGAGGCTCACGCCTTCATGGTCGCGATGCACGACAAGTACGCGATCGACGGGCGGGACCCGAACACCCACGCCGGCATCCTCTGGTGTTTCGGCAAACACGACCGTCCCTGGTTCGAGCGCCCCATCTTCGGAACCATCCGCTATCTCGCCTCGGAGTCGACGAAGAAGAAGGTCGACCTCCCGGCCTACGCGAGAAAGATCGACGCGTTGACCTCGTGAGCTCCGGCGCGGCACGATAAGGCGGTCCCGAACCTGCAAGGAGGGCCCCCGATGAGAGCTGTCGGACTCACACGCTACCTGCCGATCGACGATCCCGAGTCGCTCGTCGACCTCGAGCTGGCCGACCCCGTGCCCGTGGGCCGCGACCTGCTCGTTCGGGTGAAGGCGATCTCGGTGAATCCTGTCGACACGAAAGTCCGGCGACCCAGGCCCGAAGTCGAGGCGGCGCCGAAGATTCTCGGCTGGGATGCGGCAGGAGTCGTCGAGGCCACCGGCCGCCAGGTGACGATGTTCCGTCCGGGCGACGAAGTCTGGTACGCGGGCGACATCACGCGCCACGGCTGCAACTCCGAACTGCAGCTGGTCGACGAGCGGCTCGTCGCGCTCAAGCCCCGCTCGCTCGATTTCGCGCGCGCGGCCGCCATGCCGCTCACCTCGCTCACCGTGTGGGAGGCGCTGTTCGCCAGGATGGGGATCGACCCCGACGGCGCGGATCGAGGCAGCACGCTGCTACTGATCGGCGGCGCGGGCGGTGTCGGATCGATCGGGATCCAGGTCGCGAAGCACGCCGGCCTGACGGTCATCGCGACGGCCTCGCGCGAAGAAACCCGCGCGTGGTGCCGCGGGCTCGGAGCCGACCACGTCATCGATCACGCGAAGCCGCTGCGCGAAGGGATCGACGACCTCGGTCTCTCGCACGTCGAGTTCATCCTCAACGCGAGCGACACCAGCCGATACTGGGACGCCTGCTGCGACCTGATCGCCCCGCAGGGAACGATCTGCGGGATCGTCAGCACGACGGGGCCGGTCGACATCCAGCCGCTGATGGCGAAGAGCGCGCGCTTCGTCTGGGAGCTGATGTTCACCCGGGCGAGATTCCAGACGCCCGACATGATCGAGCAGCATCGGATCCTCGCGCGCGTGGCCGCGCTCGTCGACGCGGGCAGCCTGCAGACGACCGCCACCGAGGTGCTGCGGCCGATCAACGCCGCGAACCTGCGCACGGCGCACGCGCGGCTCGAAGAAGGACGCATGATCGGAAAGCTCGCGCTCGAGGGCTGGTAGCGCCGTGCCCGACCAGCTCGACCTGTTCGGCTCGCCCAACCCGCCGAAGAAGGGGCGGAACGCCGTCGGCCCCGCCGAGATCGCGCCGGCGGTGCACGCGACCGCCGCCGCGCTGCCGCCTAACGTCAGGCTCGGAACCTCGTCGTGGTCGTTCCCGGGTTGGAAGGATCTCGTCTACGACCGGCGCTCGACGGCGGCCGAGCTGTCGAAACAGGGGCTCGTGCCGTACGCGAAGCACCCGCTACTCCGCGCGGTCGGCGTCGACCGTTCGTTCTATGGCCCGGTCAGTACCCAGGAGTTCCGGGACTACGCCAATTCCGTGCCCGGCAGCTTCCGCTTCCTCGTGAAGGCGGCCGGCATGTTGACCACGCCGTGGCAGCGCGTCAGCGGCGGCACGAGAAAGTTCGACAAGAATCCGCGCTTCCTCGACGCGGAGCTCGCGGCGCGCTCCGTGATCGCCCCGTTCGCCGAAGGTCTCGGCGACAAGGCGGGGCCGCTCGTCTTTCAGTTCACGCCGCTCGGCCGCGAGTTCACGAAGGACCCGCTCCGGTTCACCTCTCGCCTGCACGCCTTCCTCGACGCGCTCCCCCGCGGCCCCTGGTACGCGGTAGAGATTCGCGACCCCGAGCTGCTCAACGACGACTACGTCGCGGCGCTCGCGGCCGCGGGGGCGACGCACTGCCTCAACGTGCACGGCCGCATGCCACCGGTCGGCGAGCAGGCGGAGCGCGCGGCCGCGGTGATCGGCGATCGCGTCGCCGTCCGCTGGATGCTTCACTCCGGCTTCGAGTACGAGGAGGCGAAGGACCGCTACGCCCCGTTCGACCGCCTCGTCGACGAGGACCTCGCCAGCCGCGAGGCGATCGCCGCCATCTCGGTGCGGAAGGCGCGCAACGGCGCCGAGATCATCGTGATCGCAAACAACAAGGCCGAAGGCTGCGCGCCGGAATCGCTGCGAAAACTCGCCGAGGAGATCGTGCGGCAGTCTGGCTAGCTGCGGCGGGCCGAAGTCCGGCCGACACGACTGTCCGCGGAGCAGTCATTCGAGCGAAGCGAAGAATCTGCAAATCGATGGCCTCCTCTCTTCCTCCTGCGCGACCCATTGCGCTGCGGCAGCGCTTGAGGAAGGAAACGGATTGCGCCCGCCCAGCGGACCATCCCGGAGGGATGGCGTAGGGTAGCCGGTGGCAAGCCACGGTCCGCGAAGCGGGACGGGGCGCCGCCACCGGGATCGAGCGGCCAGGATTGACGCGCCCCGGAGGGGCGCCAGACGAAGAAGAGCGACGTTGTCGGGCGCCCC
>JAMPYE010000001.1 GCA_023700825.1 Thermoanaerobaculia bacterium
ATACCATATCGATTGTCGCTTTGCGGGTGGCGCTCCGCCCCTCGCGAAATCCGCGGACAAACAAAAAGTCCTCCGGCGCAGACGCGCCGGAGGACTCGGGTTTTTCTACAGGGCTAGTTGCCGGAAGCCTGGGCCATGACTTCGGCGACGAAGTCGTTGGCCTTCTTCTCGATTCCCTCGCCGAGCTTGAAGCGGCTGAAGCGCGACACGTCGAACTTCGCACCCACTTCCTTCCCGCGCTGGTCGACGAGCTTCTGCACCGACATCTTGTCGTCGCGAATGTAGGGCTGCTCGAGCAGAACCGTCTCGGCGTAGTACTTCTCCATCTTGCCGGCCACGATCTTCTCGACGACAGCCTCGGGCTTGCCGGCCTTGATTGCCTGCTCGCGCGCCACTTCCTTCTCGGTGTCGAGGTCCTTCGTCGTGACCTCGTCGCGATGCAGGAAACGCGGCTCGGCGGCGGCGACGTGCATCGCCAGTTCCTTTGCGAGCGCCTCGGCCGCGGCGGTCGCCTCGGCCTTGTCGACCTTGACCTCGACGATCACGCCGATCTTGCCGTTGCCGTGGATGTAGCTGCTCAGCGCTGCGCCGGAGGCGTCGTAGCGCAGGAAACGGCGAACCGCGATGTTCTCGCCGATCTTGGCGATCTTGCCCGAGATGTGCTGCGCGACGGTGTGCCCTTCGGCATCGCCGGGCCAGCTAAGTGCGAGCAACTGCTCGACACCAGCGGGGTTCTCCGAGCGAACCAGTCCCGCGATTCCGGCGACCAGCGCCTTGAAGTCGTCGGTCTGCGCCACGAAGTCGGTCTCGCAGTTCACTTCGATGAGGATGCCGGAAGCTCCCTCGATCGACGCGTAAACGATTCCTTCCGAAGCGATGCGCCCCGCCTTCTTGCCGGCGGCGGCCAGCCCCTTCTTGCGAAGGACCTTCACCGCCTCCTCGATGTTCCCGTTCGATTCCGTCAGCGCGGCCTTGCAATCCATCATGCCCGCGCCGGTCTTCTCGCGGAGCTCTTTGACGAGCGCTGCGTCGATCTGTGCCATGGTTTTCTCCGAACAGTCTGGGGGTCGTGTCCCGGGGCCCCGGAGCACGGTGTCGGCGCCGGACGTTTCCGCCCGGCGCCGGTCAAACACTCATGTGGGCGCGTCCCGCTTGCGCGGGTCGCGAGCATCGAGATGCGCCGCCCTACGAAACTGGGGCAGGCACGACGCCCGAAGGCGCCACCTGCGGCGGCATCTCTCCCTCGGCCATCTCGGGCTTGTCCTCGGCGGAGATGTACATCTCCTGCGCGACGTTGTAGCCCTCGAGCACCGAGTCGGCGATCTTTTGCGTAAAGAGCCGGATCGCGCGGATGGCGTCGTCGTTGCCGGGAATCACCTTGTCGATGTCGTCGGGATCGCAATTCGTGTCGACGATCGCGACGACCGGGATTCCAAGCTTCTTCGCCTCCTTCACGGCGATGTACTCCTTCTTTGGATCGATGACGAACATCGCGTCCGGAAGGGAGTCCATCTCGCGGATTCCGACGAG
This sequence comes from Thermoanaerobaculia bacterium, assembly GCA_023700825.1. GTDB lineage: Bacteria > Acidobacteriota > Thermoanaerobaculia > Gp7-AA8 > Gp7-AA8 > JACPDH01. The sequence goes on from JAMPYE010000001.1 coordinate 1,531, forward strand.
ATTCTTCTCGAGCTTCTGCCGTTCACGGTCGAGCGCGGCGCGCTCTTTCTTGGAGATTTCCTTCTCCGCGTCGCCGAGCGTCGACTCGAGCTCCTTGAGGCGCTCGATCGATTTCCGGACCGTGACGAAGTTGGTGAGGGTGCCGCCCAGCCAACGGCTGTTCACGTAGAACATGCCGCAGCGATTGGCCTCCTCCATGATGGCGTCCTGCGCCTGTCGCTTGGTGCCGACGAACAGGACCCGTTTACCCTGCAGACTGAGCTCGGTGACAAAAGCGGAAGCTTCCTTGAAGAGCTTGAGCGTCTTCTGGAGATCGATGATGTAGATCCCGTTGCGCTTTCCGAAGATGTACTTCTTCATCTTCGGATTCCAGCGCTTGGTCTGATGACCAAAATGGACGCCAGCTTCCAACAGCTCTTTCATTGTGATTGAAACTGCCAAACCGTCCTCCTCGTTCTACGTTCGTTCCTGTGGACAAAAAAGGACAGGAGCCTTGCGACCCCTGTCCCGTGCTGACTACCTGAAACTCGGATACATCACGGCAACCACTAGCGCTTCGAGAACTGGAAGCGCGCGCGTGCGCCCTTCTGTCCGTACTTCTTGCGCTCTTTCATACGGGGATCGCGCGTGAGGAGGCCCGCCTTCTTGAGCTTCTTCCGAAGCTCGGCGTTGTAAACCTCCAGGGCGCGGGAGATGCCGTGGCGAATCGCCCCGGCCTGACCCGTGGGTCCGCCGCCGTCGACATTGACGAGAATGTCGAAGTGCTCGACCGTCTCAGTCAGAGACAGCGGCTGCCTGATGATCATCTTGAGGACTTCATTCGGGAAGTAGTCATCGAACGTGCGGTGATTGACCGTGATCTGCCCGCTGCCCTGGCGCAGCCACACGCGCGCCGTCGACGACTTCCTGCGACCGGTTCCGTAATATTCGACCAAAGCTGAACCCTTTCCTTTGCTACCTACGAAATCTTGACCGACTCAGGCTGCTGAGCCTGATGCGGGTGCTGGGTCCCGCGGTAAACTTTGAGCTTCTTGAGCATCTTGCGGCCGATGCGGTTCTTGGGGAGCATGCCCGCCACCGCCCGCTCGATCATCGACTCCGGCTTGTCCACACGGACGAAGCGCGCGCTCGACTCCCTGAGCCCCCCGGGATATCCGCTGTGGTGACGGTACATCTTCTGCGTCTCCTTGCGGCCCGTGAGCACGACCTTCTCGGCGTTCAGGATGATCACGTGATCGCCCGTGTCGAGAAACGGCGTGTAGGTTGGCTTGTTCTTGCCGGCGATGATGCTGGCCACCGCGGACGACAGGCGGCCCAGAACCATGCCGTCGGCGTCGATGATGAACCACCGGGGTTCGATGTCGCCCTTCTTCGGAAAATACGTGCGCATTTCTTAGATTCCTATAGGTGTTTCACGAGCTGCTTACCGCGCGGCCCGGAACTGTCCGAGAGGCGCTGCAGAGGCTTACTACGGGCACTCCGCACCCGACCCCTCCAGAAAGGGGCTGAACGGTAACATCGCTTAACCGCCGGTGTCAAGACGTACATTCCCGGACCCCTTGTCTACTGCGCCGCAGAGTGGTAGAAGCCCCGCGTGCTCGACAAGGACCCGCGTCAGATCCGTCGGATGTTCGCCAGCGTATCCCATCGCTACGACATCGCCAACAGAGTTCTTTCGATGCGCTTCGACGTGGCCTGGCGTAAACGCGTCGCAAGCCAGCTTCTGCCGGCAGCGGGAGGCCTCGTTCTCGACCTCGCCGCCGGCACCGGCGACCTGACCGTCGACCTCGAGCGGTTCGGCCGCCACCGGGTCGTCTCCGCTGACTTCACCTTCGAGATGCTCGCCCACGGCCGCGAGAAGCTCCGGAACCGGGCTCCAGGCTCGATCCAGGTGACCGCCGACGCCCTCGCTCTCCCGTTCCGCTCCGCGGCGTTCGACGGCGTTTCCGTCGCGTTTGGAGTGCGGAACTTCCAAGATCCCGGCCACGGGCTGCGCGAGATCCGGCGTGTGCTGCGGTCCGGCGGCCGGCTTGGCGTGCTCGAGTTCTCGAAGCCGCGCCAGCCCCTTCGCTTCTTTTACGGCCTCTACTCCAGACACATCCTTCCCGCGGTCGGAGGCCTGATCACCGGCACGCGGAGCCCGTACGAGTACCTTCCCGCGTCGGTTCAGGCGTTTCCGGAGGGCGCAGCCTTTCTCGACCTGATGAGGGACGCGGGCTTCAAGAACAGCACGGCCGCGCGGCTGAGCGGCGGAATCGTCACTTTCTATCGAGGTGAGGCGTGAGCGCAAAACTGATCGACGGCAAGCAGATCGCATCCGAGGTCGAGGCAGAGGTCCGGGCCGAGTGCGAGGCTCTCGCGAAGCGGGGGGTGATTCCGGGGCTCGTCGCAATCCGGGTCGGTGACGACCCCGCATCGGAAGTCTATGTGCGCAACAAGGCGAGAAAGGCGACGGAGCTCGGGCTCCGCGGCACGCAGCGGCATCTCGACGCAGCGACTTCGCAGGCCGAGCTCGAGGCCGAGATCGACCGCCTCAACGCCGACGACGAAGTGGACGGCATCCTGCTTCAGCTTCCACTTCCTTCACATCTCGACTCCAAGGCGCTGCTCGACCGGATCGACCCGCGCAAGGACGTCGACGGATTTCATCCGATGAACGTCGGACGCCTCCAGCAGGGCCGCCCCTGCCTCGTGCCCTGCACGCCGATGGGCGTGATCCGGCTGCTCGACTCGAGCGGAATCGCGATCGGAGGCTGCCGCGCCGTCGTCGTGGGACGGAGCGACATCGTCGGCAAGCCGGTCGCGGCGCTCCTTCTCCACCGTCACGCGACGGTGACGATTGCGCACTCGAAGACTCCCGACCTGCCGGGGCTCGTACGCGAGGCCGATATCGTCGTCGCAGCTATCGGCCGCCCTATGATGATCACCGGCGAGATGATCAAGCCGGGCGCCGCGGTCATCGACGTCGGCATCAACCGGATCGAGCCCGATTTCGCGAAGCTCGGCGTGCTGAGCGAGGCGAAGCGGAACGTGGTGCTGTCGAAGGGATCGGCGCTGGTCGGAGACGTCGAGTTCGAGTCTGCGAGCCGCGTCGCGGGCTGGATCACGCCGGTGCCCGGCGGAGTCGGCCCGATGACGATCGCCTACCTGTTGAAGAACACGGTGCAAGCCGCGAAGGACAGACGCGCGTGATCCTTCGCGTCGGGCTGACCGGCGGGATCGCCTCAGGGAAGTCGACAGTCGCGTCGATCCTGGGCGAGCTCGGCTGCGTCGTCATCGACGCCGACGGGGTCGTCCGCGATCTCTACCGGCCAGGCATGGCCGGCCATCGTGCGCTGGTGGGCCGGTACGGCGACGCGGTGCTTCGCGACGACGGAGAGATCGACCGGCCCAGGCTCTCGGCAATCGCGCTCGCCACACCGGAGGGCGCCTCCGAGCTCAATGCGTTGATCCACCCGCTGGTGATCGAGGAGCAGGAGCGGCGCATCCGCGCGGCCGACATCGGACGGGACACGATCGTCGTCGTCGAGGCGACGCTCTTGCTCGAGTCCGGCGGGAGACAGCGCTTCGACCGGATCGTCGTCGTCGATCTCGATCCCGAAGAGCAGGTGCGCCGCGGCACGGCGCGAGGCATGAGCGAAGAGGAAGTGCGTCTCCGCATGTCGCGCCAGATGCCTCGGGAATGGCGCGCGGCGCAGGCCGACTACGTGCTCTCGTCGGCCGGGACGATCCACGAGACGCGCGCGCGCACCGAGGCGCTCTTCGACTCGCTGCTCGCCGATCTCGAGCGCAAAAAATAAACGCGCCCCGCCGGAGCGGGGCGCGTTCGTTTTCGATCTTTCGATCGGTTACTTCGTGGCCGGAGCGGCGGCCGTGTCGGTCGTGGCCGGCGCGGTCGAGGTGCTCATCGTGGTCATTTCCGTCATCGTCGTCTCGGTCGTGGCGGCGGTGTCGGTGGTCATCGCGGTGTCAACGGCCGGGGCGGCCTCAACGGCGGCCGGGGCGGCTTCGGTCGTGGTCTCCGGGGCGGCCTCTTCCTTCTTGCAGCCGACGGCGAAGATCGAGAGGGCGAACACGGCGATGAGGGCGAAAACGAGGGACTTCTTCATTGGGTGAATCTCCTAGTTGGTTGGTTGTTGTTGTTAACTTTGAACTCTGATTGGTTCAAAACTCTTGTATCGCGAAATTACTTGGTGGCCGGAGCGGCCGCGGTGTCGGTCGTCGCCGGAGCGGCGGTGTCGGTGCTGACCGTCGTCATGGCGGTCGTCATCGTGTCCGTCGTGGCGGCGGCGGTGTCGGTCGACACGGCCGTCTCGGTCATCACGACTTCGGAGGCCGTCGTCTCAGTCACGGCGGTGTCGGTCGTGGCGGCCTCTTCCTTCTTGCAGCCGACCGCGAAGATCGACAGCGCGAAGAGGACGACCAGGGCGAGGCTAAGGGACTTTTTCATGAAATCTCTCCTTGCAGCTCGTGCGCTGCAGATTAGTTTTGAATTCGAGAATTGGAACAACCGGATCAACTCTTTGTCGTTTTGAAGTCGCGCTTGCCGGCGCTTTCCTCCCTGTGTAAAGCACTCCAGGGTTGACAGAGCGAACCGTCGCTCAGTTCACGTTGAAGTGGTCGGAGAGCGCTTCAGGCACACGATCACCAACAGGTACTTCAACGGCCCGTTATGATAGACGGGTTGGCCAGAATGTCAAGTCCGCACGCGAGGACAGGAGTCCCCGTCAGCGCCCTCCGAACGACTTCGGTCGACGGCACTGCGCTCGTGTTCGACCTGTACCCTGCCCCCGGCGGCACCGCGGTACTGATCGTTCCCGGATTCTGGCGAACCCGGCGGCACCCGGCCCTTCTTGAGGCCGCACGACACATCGCTCGAAGCTGCGGATCCTGCGCCATCATGGATTGCCGGGGGCACGGCGACAGCGGCGGAGTCTTCGAGTTCGACCGGCACGAGCATTTCGACGTTGCGGCGGTCGCCCGGGCACTGCTCGAGGAAACCGGCGCCGAACGCCTGGTACTTCTCGGATTGTCGGCCGGAGGCGCGATCGCCATCTCGGCCGCCGCGCGCCATCGCGATCTTCCGATCGCCGGGCTCGCCCTGATCTCGTCGGTTTGCGACTTCCGCCAGGTGATCCCTCGTCCCAATCCGTTCACGATCCATCGCCATCTCTCGCTCGGCGAGGCGATGAAGACTCCCCGCTTTCGCTGGCCCGGCGACGACCGGCTCTCCCCGTCCGTCGACATTCGTGACATCGAGGCACCTGTCTGCCTGATTCACGCACGGAACGACTGGCTGGTCAGCCACCGCCACTCGGAGGTGCTCCACCGGAACGCGGGCGACGCGGAACTGCACATCCTCGAGATTTCCGGCCGCTATCACGCCGACAAGCTCTTTTCGGTCGCACCGGAACTCGTGTGGCCCCCGCTCGAGAGCTTCATTCGACGCGTCAGCCACTCGTGACGCGAACCCGATTCGCGCGGAAGTGGTGGCCGGGCCTCAGGCGCGCTCTTCCAGGTACCGCGTGAGCAGCCCGAGGGCACGACCTCGATGAGAGATCTCGTCCTTCTCGGGGCCGCTCATCTCGGCATAGGTCTTCTCCGAGCCGAGAGGAAGGAACCAGGCATCCCAGCCGAAGCCGGCGCTTCCGCGCGGCTCGGTGAGAATCTCCCCCGCGGTCTCGCCGACGAAGAGGCTGGTCACCCGTCCGTCCCAGAGCGCGAGAGCACACCTTGCCGAAGCGCGGCGACTCTCGAGGGCGCGCGCAATCGAGGCAAGCCCCGCGCCACCCGCGGCCTCGAGCAGCCACTTCACGTAGGGACCGGGGAAGCCGCCAAGCGCGTCGAAACCGAGCGATACGTCTTCGACGAGAAAGGGAGGGTCGAACGATTCGCGGGCCCGCTGGAGCTTCGCCGCGACGATCTCCTCGAGCGTGGCCGCCTGGATCTCTTCCACCGCGAGATGGACCGGCTCGACGGCGACGCCGAGCAGCCGGCGCGCCTCCTCGGCCTTGTTCGCGTTGGAGGTGACGAAGCGGATCAGTGCATGCTCCGCGGTCAGGAATGCACGACAGCGTCGTGAATCCGCTCGCGAAGGCTGTCAGGGGCGCAACGCGGCCGGAGCCGGCTCCGGAGGAAGCGCCGCAGGCGCTGTTCGACTCCGACGTATCGCTGACAGCTCTCGCAGACGTCGAGGTGTGAACGGAATTCGTCGGCCTTCAGCTGGCCGACGGTGCCATCGAGGTAGAAGTAAACGAGATGCTTAACGTCGCCACAGACCACCGCTGGCTCCTGTCATGCTCGTATTGACGGCTCAGCGGGGAGAACTGGTCTACTCGAGGTCGAATTCCTCTTCCGGTTCCTCTTCGATCTCGAACTCGAAGTCTTCGGCATCACCCGCCAGCAGCACGAGCTCGTCGTCTTCGGTCGGTTCCTTCTCCTCCGCTTCGTCCTCGGGCAGGCCGGAGTCGGGCTTCTTCTTCTTGACCTCGTCCTTGCGCGAGCGCATCTTCGCCGGCTCGCCGGAACGAATGTAGCCGTACTTGCGGGCGTACTCGAGAAGGGTCCGCTCGAGCATCTTGCGGCCGCGGTAGAGCCGCGACATCACCGTGCCGACGGGGCAGTCGAGAATTTCTGCAATCTCTTTGTAAGAAAAGCCCTCGAGGTCGGCGAGCAGCACGACCATTTTGTAGTCGTGGGGGAGCGAGTCGAGGGCGCGCTTGACGTCCTCGTCCATCATGTCCTGGAAGATGTCGGTCTCCGGGTCCTTGATCAGGTCCGGGGCGTTCTTCTGGATGACGCGCTCGTACGACTCTTCGATCTCCGAGAAGTCGATCTTGTGAGGGGTGAGCTTCTTCTTCCGGTAGTTGTTGATGAACGTGTTCTTCATGATCTTGAAGAGCCACGCCTTGAAGTTCGTACCCTCTTCGAACTTGTCGTAGTACTTGTATGCCTTGAGGTAGGTTTCCTGCACCAGGTCCTCGGCATCTTCCGAGTTCCGGGTCATGCGATATGCGGTGTTGTAGAGCGAGTCGACGTACGGCATCGCCGCCTTCTCGAAGTCCCACCCTCGCTCATGATCCTGCGGCGCTTCAGCGCTTTTCATAGGAGTCTCCATTTGCTTCCCCTGCCTGTCCCGGGATTCACGTCCCGTGCCGCTTTCTCCAGCGGGGTGTCTCTAATGTCTGACACCGTCCGATCCCTGGGCGAAACCGCCCTGGATGCGGAGATTTGCAGCCTTTCTATCGCTGTATTGTCGCGAGACGGACCGAACTGCCCGACCTGTCGGCCGGACACCGCTGGATCTTTTTCGGACACTGGTGTCCTCGATCGGCTGCGGTTGTAAGGACTACGAATGACGGAGGGAAATGGTTCGGTAGAATCGCTGCAAACAACCGGTAAACGACACAAATTCCGTCACTACCGGCTACACCTTACCACGGACCCGGGAATAATTCAATCCGTACTGTGCTCGGCGAGCAGCTCTTCGTAGGCGCGCGTCACGGCGCGGAATCGCTCGGCTGCGGCAGTGCGCTCCTCGGCCGACGATTCGTGAAACTTGTCCGGGTGGCACTCCAGCGCGAGATGCCGGTAGGCTGCCACGATCTCGTGCCGTCCCGCTCCCTGCGCGAGCCCCAACGCTGCGAGGTTCGCGGCAGCGTCCTGCCCGCGCGCGGCGTCGAAAAGAGGCGTCGCACCCCCGCCGCGGTCCGCGCCCCGCGGCCGCCCGTGCTTGGCCCAGTCGACGTACTCGAACCGGTGCTTCTGCCGCAGCCGCGCGAGCGCGTCGCTGTGGAACCCGAGGCCGAACGTCAGTTCGACAAGCGCGTCGTACTGCGGAAGCGCGATCGTCGTTCCCGACTCCATCGCCACGAGCACAGCGCTCTCCAGTAAAGCCTCGCGCCTCTCGCGCGGAGCGAGCCGGACGTACTGCTCGATCCAGCTCGCCATGTCGATCCGTCCCCGCCTCCCGCACTCCGCGTCGACGAATTTCCGCACGACGCCGATCGCCTCGTCACCCGTGAGCGAACCGCGGAGCGCGAGCTCAAGCAGGAGCTCCGCCTCGATTCTCTCCACCGTGACCGGTCCCTGCTGCGCGGCTTCGCGCGACGAGCGCACGACGATCAGCCCGACCACGGTGCTGGCGACGAGCGCGGCTGCGATGACGATTGCGATGGGAAGCACGTTCGATCCTCGGTCCGTCCCGACTCGTCCCGTCGCTCAGCCCGCCGGCTCGAAGCGAACCGAGTTCGTCGGCCCTTCCCAGACGACGATCGCGGCAACGCGAGTTGTGTCGGCTCCGAGCGCGGCGCGAAGCTCGTCGTGGAACCAGCGCGCGATATTCTCGGCCGAAGGATTGATGCCGTCGAACGGCGGCACGTTGTTGATGCAGCCGTAGTCGAGCAGTTTCGCGAGCCGCTCGAGCTCGCGCTTCGACGCGACGAAGTCGATCGCCAGATCGTCCTCGTCCAGCCCTCCGTTCGGCGCGCTGAGCTCCGCCTCGACCAGATAGGAGTGTCCGTGCAGCGGCTCACAGATTCCGCGGTACTGCCGCAGAAAATGGGCCGCTTCGAACCGCGCCTGAATCTTCACCACGTATCGATCGTCACTCATTCGAAGGCCACAACCTCTCGAGGACCACCGGATCGACGCCGATCGCCTCGAGCTCTTCCCTGCTCGACTGTGACCGGAGCAGCCGCTCCGCCATCGCTCCGTCATAACACGGCACGGGGTCGTCAGCCATCGCCAGATCGACCAGGGCCTCGAGCGTACTGCGGCGATTGTCGTCCATCCGAGCCGCATTCTCTCATCGGCAATCGCTCCCGGGGAAGCTGCATCGCCTCGTGCTGCGCGGTCCGGCTACCCTCCACCGAAGGTGCCCGGCATGCAGGCCGGGCCCGATCGTGTGTACAATGCCGCCCCGATGCCGCTGCCCAGAAGCCTGACGTGCACCGCCTGCAAGCATACCTACCCCGAGGGATGGTGCCGCTGCCCGTACTGCGGCTACGACGCCGAGCGGGAGAAGCGCGACAAGCAGGTGGAGCGAGTTCTCTCGAAGAAGTTCCCGCGCTACGCGGAAGCGATGCAGCGATTCCGTCAGCGATCGAGCAGGCCGGGACGCGACCAGCAGCGCCCTGGGACCGGGCAGCCGCAACCGCAGCAGCAACAGCAGGGAGCGGCGAATCAGCAGCAGGGCGACGCCAGGAAGCGGGGGCGTCGTCGTCGCGGCCGTCGTCGCGGCCCGGGAAGCGAAGGCCAGCCCGTGCGCGCCGAGGGGGCGCCTCGCGAGAATCAGGGGCAGCAGAACGCCCAGCGCGAGAACGCGCCTCGTGAAAACGCGCAGCGCGAGAATCAGCCGCGACGCGAGCCGCGTCCCCCGCAGCAGCCGCGCCCGCCGCGGCCTCCACAACAGGGGCAACAGCCGCAGCAGCAGAACCGGCCGCCACGCCCTCCCGAACAGCAGGGTGCACCGGGTGAACGGGCTGAAGGGGGCGACGCCGCGCGGCGGCGGCGGCGCAGGGTCCGCCGTCGGCGCCCGCGCCCCGAAGTCGGCGGTGCGCCTCCGTCCAGCGGCACGCCTCCGCAGGAGTAGCTCAGCCCTTCGCTTCGTCGCCGCTCGCTGAGGGCTCGTTCAGCTTCAGGTAGCGGACGGAGCACTCCGCGAAGCCTTCGCAACGGACGCAGTATCGGTCCTCGTTCTCAGGCTTGTAATCGGCGGGCGGGCAGATGTTGACTCCCGGCTTGATCTCCCGCGCGATCGCTTCGGCAAGCTTGCGCCGGTCTTCCGCCGAGCCTTCCGCCAGCGCGCGTTTCATCACCGCGAATCGGGTGAGGTTCTTTTCTCCAAGCCCCTCGTTCCCTTCGCTGATCGGTGCGGGCCGGAAGGCGGAGGGAGCCTGGCGGGGGATGATCCGCGCGGGACCGTGGCGGAACCAGTAGTAGGCCATGGCCACGACCACGCCTCCCAGCGCCGCGACGCTCGTCGGGCTGCGCATCACGATCCCGATCGCCAGCAATCCTGCGGCGAACCACGCGATCCACTTCACCTTCACCGGGAGTACGAAGAAGATCAGGAACGTCTGCTCCGGAAACGTGTGCGCGTAGGCGAAGAGCAGCGAGTAGGTCAGGAAGTACGCGCCCATGAGCGGGTAGTTCAGGAGCAGCCCGACCGCGGCGGAGCCCGCCAGCGAGAGGAAGTAGAAGGCGAGGAAGTCCCACGTCCCCCAGAGCTCCTCGAGCACCGCGCCCATGATGTAGAGCACAAGAAGATCGAAGAAGAGCGCGATCGCGCCCGTCTGGATGAACTGGTAGGTGAAAAGCCGCCAGAGCTGTCCCTCGAAGATCGCCACACGATCCAGGGAGAAGAGCCCGACGTACTTTTCGAGATCCTGCGTCTGGAAAACGTAGAAGGCGACGTTGAGAAAGAGCAGGACGTAGATCGAATGGATGTTGTCTCTGCCTCGTGCGCGCATGTCCGAATCGCTGAGAACGGACTCAGCGGGCGACGATATTCTCGAGCCCCTCGAAGACGAGCCTGTCGCCGACTCCGAGGCCTCGCGCCGCTGCCTGCCCCGCTGCCAGCTCCAGCACGTAGCGTGCCGCCGCCTTCGGCGGATACGACGGGCACGGGTCTGCCTTGCAGGGCGGCACGTCACGCGCAATGTCGACGATCGAGCCGGTCTTGTCGATCCAGATGATGTCGAGCGGGATGAGGGTATTCTTCATCCAGAACGGATAGACCGCGCTCTCCCGAAAGACGAAGAGCATGCCGCGGTCGTCTCCGAGGCTGGAGCGGAACATCAGCCCCTGGGCGCGCGTGAGCTCGTCGCTCGCCACCTCGACGGCGATCCTCGATCCCCCGGGAAGCACGACCACCGGCGACGGCGCGGAGGAACCGCCTGCAGTGGCCATCCCCGTCGATTCGCTGCGCGCCCCGTCGCGGGCTCCGCACGAGATCCCGATCGAGAGAACGACGAGAAGCACCGGGACTGCGATCGCCAGCCTCACTCTTCCTCGTCCTTTCCAACGCCGACGATGCCGTGCTTCTTCGCGTAGTAACGGAACGAGCGGAACGACATCTGAAGGATCTCGGCGGCGGCCTTCTGCACGCCGTTGCTCCGCTCGAGCGCCTGCATCATCAAGCTTCGGACCACCGACTCCACGTGCTTTTCGAGGTTGATCCCCGCGACGGGAAGCTCGTACGGGCCTGCGGCGGAGCTCTCGCCGAACAGAACGCTTTCGGGGAGCGAACGGGTCATGAGAACTTCCGAGGTCTCGAGCGCGACCGCGCGCTCGATGACGTTCTCGAGCTCGCGGACGTTGCCCGGCCACGCGTATTTCTCGAGCGCGCGCATCGCATCGACCGAGATCCGCCTCGGCGGAGTCGCCATCTGCGCCGAGAACTTCGAGATGAAGTGGTCGGCGAGCAGCGGGATGTCTTCCTTGCGCTGTCGCAGCGGGGGGAGCGTGATCGGGATGACGTTGATCCGGTAGAAGAGATCCTCCCGGAACGACCCCTTCTGTATCGACTCGCCGAGGTCGCGATTCGTGGCGGCGATGACCCGGACGTCCACAGGCACTTCTTCGTTGCCTCCGACCCGGCGGATGACCCGATCCTGCAGGACGCGGAGGAGCTTCACCTGCATCGCGGGCGTCATCTCGGTGATTTCGTCGAGGAAGATCGTCCCCTTCTCCGCCTCCTGGAAGAGCCCTTTTTTGTCGCGGATCGCCCCGGTGAACGCTCCCCGCTCGTGCCCGAATAGCTCCGACTCGAGCAGCGCCTCGGGGAGCGCGCCACAGTTGATCGAGACGAACTTGCCGGTGCGGCGCGAGTGGTAGTGGATCGCGCGCGCGATGAGCTCCTTGCCCGTGCCCGACTCGCCCGTGATGAGCACGGTCGAGTGCGTCGGCGCGATGCGGGACACCACGCCGAAGATCTGCTGCATCTTCGGGCTCTTCCCGATGATGTTCGCGAAAGTGAAGCGCTCCTCGAGCGCGGTGCGAAGGTGGACGTTCTCCGTCTCGAGCTCGCGACGCTCCACCGCCTTGCGGACGATGATCTTGAGCTCTTCGATGTCGAACGGCTTGGCGATGTAGTCGTACGCTCCCGCCTTGAGCGCGCTCACGGCCGACTGCGTCGAGGTGTACGCCGTGATCATGATCACCGGCACCGCCTCGTTCTGCGCCTTCATCTCGCGGAGAAAATCGAGCCCCGAGCCGTCGGGCATCATCAGGTCGCACAGAACCAGGTCGGGCTCGCTCTCGTGCAGGCGCTCGCGCGCCTCGTGCAGCGAGGCGGCCGCGCGGACGTTCCACCCTTCGTCCTCGAAGACGATCGACAGGAAGTCGCGCAGTGACCCTTCGTCGTCGACGATCAACAGGTTCAGCGGCATGCGCGGCGATTATATCCGCCGCGGCGTCATCGACGGCGCCGCCGGCGAAGGAGCGTCGACGATCGAACCCAGCTCCCGGTAACGACGCAGCCGCGTACGGAGGCTTCGAACGCGGCACGTTCGGGCGCCTCGGCGCGCAGCGCTCGAATCAACGCCTCGATCGAGCAGCCGTCGACCGGCGCCGCGACCGTCTCGGCGATCAGGGTCTCCGCGCCGGCCCGGTACCGGCGCGAAAGCGCTTCGACGAGATCCCGCGTCGCTCCGCCGCTTCGTTCCGCGGCGTCGAGCAGTCTCGCCTGCGCGGACGAGACCGTGACATGAGCCGGCTGCAACTCGCGCGAGCGAACCAGCGCCCGATACCGCTCGACAGCAAGGACAACCTCCGCGATCGCATTTCGCGTCGCGGGGGCGAGTCCCGTCGTCGCCGGAACTGCCTCGCGCCCCCCGCGTACCGGGCCGGCCGATCCGTCGCACTCGACCACGCGCGTCGCGAATCCCTCGCGGCCTCCTCGCCGCTCGAGCAGATCGACGACACACAGCTCCGCGCCGCCGCCTGCCACGCTCATGCGGTCGATCCGCGCGGAGCCGCGCGTGCATCCTTCACCCGAGCGTGCCGTCATGAGCCTCTTCCGCTCCCCGAGCTTCCGCTCGATGGCATCGGCCACCGGGCTGCGCTCGGCCACCAGCACGACGTCGTCCACGCTCTCCGCGGTCTGCCCGATACGGCTCACACGCCCGATCCGCTGCTCCAGCTTCGACGGATTCCACGGCAGGTCGGCGTGAACGACCCAGGTCGCATCCTGGAGGTTCAACCCCTCGCAGCCCACGTCGGTGGCGACGACGACGTCGAGCAGGTCGCGTTGCAACAGCTCGAAGACGATGCCGGCCGTCGCGGCCTCTCCGTCGTGGCGCCGGCACCCGGCCCCCGTGACCAGGGCGCATCGCAGCGTTAGGCGCAGCGACGACCAGATCGCCCGTGCCGTGTCCCTGCTCTGCGCGAAGACGAGCCCGCGTCTTCCCGGAAAGCCCGCGACGACACTCGCGACGAGCTCGACCTTCGGGTCGTCAGCGAAGCCGTTCGACAGAAACCGCAGCGCGGCCTCGAGCGCGGAGAGCTCCCGTCGCAGCGCCCCCGCATCCGCGGGCGCCACCCCGCCACCGAGCCCCCACAACTCCGGGAAGAGAAGATCCTGAAACAAGGGTGCGTCGCGGTCGCCAAACGCTGCGCGATAGGTCGCCCCCGTCATCGCGACACCGCGGAGTGCGCACTCGAGAGCGCGCGCGTGCAGCCTCCGCAACCGCTCGAGCGTCGACCGCAGGGCTGAGAGGCTCGACTCGAGCCGCCGCCAGAGAAACGCCCGCAGAAGCCCCGCTCCACTCCGCGCCACGAGTGGAAACTCCAGGCAGCGAAGAACCGCGGCGAGCTCGCGCTCGAGCATCCCCGCCGGGCGGTACGGCACCTCGATCCGGTTCGCCCGCGTGAACCGCAGCGCCCTGGGGAGCACGCCGCCGTCACGGCGTACGGCGATCTCCCCGATCACCTCCCGAAGTTGCGGCTCGGAGCGGAGGCGGAACGCCTCGTCGAGCGACGGAACTCCGCGATCCGCCAGCGCGTCGTCCGCGAGGAACAGCCCGAGCAGCGCGCGAAGGTCGTCGGGCGTGTTGCACACCGGGGTCGCAGTGACCAGCAGTACCGCAGCGCCACGCGCTCGCAGCGCCATCGCGCGATAGCGCGCGGTTCGCGGATTCCGCAGTCGGTGAGCCTCGTCGACGATCAACAGCCTCTCGCGCAGTCCCGCGGGCGCTGCACGGGCAGCGAGCGAGTCGTGAGAAACGACCGCCGAGGCCAGACCGAACTGCTCGGCGACTTGCCGCCACTGGGCGAGAAGGGGCGCAGGCACGACGATCTCCGAACTCCCGCCGCGGTCTTCCCACACGCGCGCGACTGCGGCCGCGACCCACGACTTGCCCAGCCCGACCTCGTCGGCGAGCAGAGCCCCGCCACGCAGCGCGAGCAAATCGAGAATCCACTCCACCGCCTCCTCCTGGTACTGCGCGAGCAACGGGGAGGCAGGCACGGCCGCGCCGGGGAAAAGGCTCATGCGCGCCGCGCCCCTCTTCGCCGAAACGCAAAACGGGCGAGCGTGGCGAGCTCCCTCTCGTCGATTCCGAAGAGCGACGCGACCAGCGCGTCCAGCTCGGCGTCGACCTGCTCGCCCGCCTGACCGCGGGCGGCGAGTTTCGCGAGCGCACGCTCCTCGCGCGAGCCCGCCTTCACCGGCGGCACCGGCGTGGCGGCGACCGTCGCGGCGAGGAGCCGGAAGTGGTCGTCCTTCGCGCGCTCGGCAACGTCCAGGCAAAGCGCGTCGATCACGGTCGAGTTCAGCAACGCGCAAAGCGCGAGGGCCTCGTCGTCTCGCGACGCGTCGATCGAGTAGACCGTCTGATTCGGCACGACCGCGAACTCGCGCCCCGCGACCGTCGTCGATGCCGGCAGCACCGCCGCCTCGAACCCGCGCGAGAGATCCCTCCACACGACCTTCAGCCCGAGGTGTTCTGCCCTGAGGTAGTCGAGGCGAATCGCGGATGGGGCTACGCAGAGGGCGAGGGCGACGCGCTCGATCCACACGTCGTCATCGGGACGTCTCCTGGCTGGTGGACAGAGCATCCAGGTGGAGTCGGTCGCCGACCATCGCCGCACGTCGCGACCCCGGACACATCGCACGACCGCCCGATCGGGAAGCCGCACTCCGTTCGAGCGAAGGACGACGCCATCCTCGGCAACGTCGACGTCGTCGAGAAAGAAGGTCGAGTTCGCACCCGTCTTCACCCCCATCACCGGCATGCGTCCGAGCGCGATCGAGAGAGGAGGAAACGCCTCGCGCAGGCGGGAGATGACCGCGCGGCATTCGGGCTCGGCGAGCGACCACGCGGATCCCGCGCCCGACGAGGCGATCGACTGCTGGCTCACTTCCCATCTCGCGTCCGATTCGGTGATCTCGAGCGACGCCGCGCTGTGACGCTCGTTGCGGACGACGAGTCCGAGCGGAAAGACGTCCGCGCCGAAGAGCCGCTTGCCCTCGCGCGACCAGTCGCGGAGCGCCACGAGCTCATGCAGCTTCACGATCTCGCGCCGCATCGTCGCGGCGTATTCGGCCGTCAGCACCTTCGACGGCAATAGTTGCGCGAAGACGCCGCCGGGCTCGAGCAGCGACAGCGACCTTTCTACGAATGCGACCGCGAGCTCGGACTGTGCGAAGCCGCCTGCGCCGCGGCGGCGGAAGAACCGGTACCGCTCGGCGCAGGCGCGCCGCAACCCCGGCTCGATGCGGCTCGAGCGCACCCAGGGAGGATTGCCGATCGCGACGCTGAAGCCCCCCGTGGCGAGGATGCCGGCGAAGTGAACGTCGAACGCGAAGAACTCGAGGTCGCCCCTGGCGACTCGCGCGAGCGTTCGTGCCGTCGTGGCGATCCTCTCGCGCAGAGCCTCGGGCGACTCTTCTCCGATCGTGGCGCGTTCCGTGCCGAACAGGTCCTTCACCGGCGTCTCCAATCGCGCGAGCTCCGTCCGATCGGCATCGAGCGACTTCTCGAGCATCGTCGAGCTCAGTGCGAGGTCGGACTCCCGCAGAGCTCGCGCCAGGGCGTCGCGCCGCCCCCACGGCGCGTGCTTGTAGCGCGTCACGAGGTCCTCGCGGTCCCGGAGCGCACGCGACCACTCGCGATAGATCCCCGCGCGCGCGCCGCCGAGAAAGTCGAGCGGTCCCGCGAGCGAGTTCCCCTGCAGCACGTTTCTGTCGAGGTTAGGCAGAGGCGGAACGCTCGCAGCGTCGTGCTCCGACGCGGACACGATCGCGAGCCAGAGGCGAAGCTCGCAAAGGCGCACCGCCTCGCTCTTCAGGTCGACGCCGAAGATCGAGCGCTCGACGATCCTCGCGCGCAGGTCGGCTTCCACCGGCTCGCCCGCCGCCTCGGCCCCCCGGCGCGTGAGCGTTTCGACCACGCGCATCGCCGAGAGCAGGAACGCTCCCGAGCCGCATGCGGGGTCGATCACCGTGATCGAGCGCAGCTTCGACAGCAGCGTTCCCGCTTCCGTCTCGGACAACCGTACATCCCCTCCCTCGAGCGTGCTGCGCATCGCTCCCGAGAGCGAGCGATCCCGTCCCGCCACCCACTCGACGACTGCGTCCGTCGCAAGCCGGTCGACGAGGCTCCTCGGCGTGTAGAACGTCCCGCTCTCGGCCCGCTCGTCAGTCTCCATCAGCGACTCGAACACGCGCCCGAGCATCTCGGGATCGATGTGCACTCCCTGCTCGTCGTCCTCGTTGGCACAGAAGGAGAACCGCTCGAACGTGTCGTCGAGCACCTCGCGCCACAAGGCGTCGGAGAGAGCGAGCGTCGGATTGCGCTGCTCGAACGCCGAGCGCGCGAAGAGGCCCCCGTTCAGGTAGGGAATCAGGCCGAGAGCGAGTGCCGATGCGCTCCGACGCGCGCGCGGCGTGCTCAAGCAGTCGAAAAAGAGCGGCGCGAGCACCCGCGAGTGAAAACCACTCTTCCCGTTCGCGGCCCGCTCGAACGACGAGCGGATGAATCGATGCGATCCGTCGAGCCACCCTTTCTGCTGAAGGAAGTAGAGAAAGAGAAGCCGCGACAGAAGCAGCAGGGCGTAATCGCGCCGGGCACGCGGCGTTTCCGCCGGCAGCGCCGCCGCGATCGCCAGGTCGATCGTGCGCAGCGCCCTGCGAAACCGCTCGAAGAAGCGGCGACCGGCGGATTCGCGGTCGAGCGCATTCCGGAAGAGCGCCCGCGCGTCCACTGTCGCGGCCGTTCGCGACAGGTCGAGCGACGCGATCCGATCGACCGCGTCGGCCGACGGCGTGTCGAGCGTGACGTCGAGCCTTCGCGTGCCACGGCAACCGAAGAGAGACATCGAATCGCGCGACGGCGAGAACCAGACGACCGAGGGCTCGAGAATCCTGTTCCAACGCGAAAGCCCGCTGAGAAACGGAATGACGGCGCTGCGCGAACTTTCCTCTCGCGCCTCGAAGGCGTAGAGGTCGACCCCTCCGTGACGGATCAAATGCCATGCGTCGACGCCGTCGACGCGCGCACCGTCGACCGACGACCACTCGCCGGTATCGACGCGGTTCGGCGAAGCGGGCCACCCGAGGCGCGAGAAGAGCGCCGAGGCGTCGCGCGCCGATCGGCAACTGCGGAGATCGGCCGCGGTGATCATTCGCCAATCCCCCGTGACGCGACCCTCCGCCCCAATGCGATTAGACTAGTCAGGCCACTCGGGCACCCATTCGCATGAAGCTTCGTCCCGGCTACCTCAAACGCATTCTCGGCGGCGCGGTCTTCGGCCTCTACATCGGCCACCTCGTCCTCTTTCTGAACCCGCAGATCGCCGCGCGGCCGGGAGTCGTCGCGCCCGCCGTCATCGCCTACGCGCTGCTCTGGGGCTTCCTCTTCGGGTCGCTTCTCTGGCTGCTTCGCGTCGTGCGCGTGCGCGTCTTCGGGCGCAGTGACGGAGAGTTCCGTCCGCACGGCTTCGGGTACGTGGTCGTTGCCGCGTTCTTCGCCGCTGCAATCTACTGGGTCCACCTCGCCCTGTTGCGGATCTACCTCCCTCCCGGCGCAGTCCGCGTCCTCTCGAAGGCCTCGATCCTCGTCGCGATCACCGCCTTCGTTCTGTTCGCGCTCTGGCTCGTCGAGCGCAACGCCAAGGCTCGAGCGTCGACCGGCATCGTGCTCTGCGCCCTGGGCGTGGTCGTCACCTCGTCTCTGCTTCTCTACCAGCGGCGCGCTCTCTACGCCGAGAGACCGAGCCCGCCGCGGCCCGCTCCCGTCGTCGCGACACCCGTCGCGCGAGTCACGATCATCACCGTCCGGGCGCTTTCCTACGACTGGCTCGTCACCGCCGACGGCGAGGGAACGACACCGTTCCTCCAGGAGCTCCGCGCGCACTCGTATTTCACCCGGATGCAGCCGTTCAACTCGTCGAGCTCGCGCGCGCTCTGGGCGTCGCTCGCGACGGGCAAGCTTCCGAACCGACATGGCGTCACGGGGCGGTACTCGTACAGAACGCTTCTCAACCGCAACGATCCGTGGCTCAACATCCCGATCGGCGTCGGCTTTCCGACGTGGGGCCTGTTGCCGCCGGTCGAGAAGATCGCCGCGCCGCTCCCGTCGGGCAACTCGCTCCCCGTCTGGTCGATGCTGCGGCGGTCGGGCGCAGCCACCGTCGTCGTCAACTGGCCGGCATCCCAGGGAAGCCTCGGCGGCGGCATTCGCGGAGCCTCCGATCAGATCTGTCGCGGCAAGGCGTTCGCGCAGCCTGCCGACGAAGCGCTGCTTCGGAAGGCGTGCGCCGACGCCGCGGTCGCGGCAACCGTCGCCGACGCGAGACTCGCCGGGCTCGACGAGCGCGCGCGCAACCGGATCCGCGACGCATCCATGGCCGACCGGGCCTCGGCAACTGTCGCCCTCGAGCTCGCGCGGGGAACCGGCGCGTCGCTCGCGATCATCTCGTTCAACCAGCTCGACGAGGCCGCGCGCGCGATCGGGCACGAGGGCAACTCGCTTCCAGCGTCCGCCTCCCCCTCCGGGGACGCGCTTCGCGTGGCGCTCGAGCGCATCGACGCTCTCGTTCGCGAGATCGATCGCGGAATCGACGACGACATCCTGGTCGTGGTGTCGCCCTCGAGCTTCGACCCGCCTCAGATTCCGTCGAGTCCGATGTCGGCCCTCAGGCTCCTCGCGTCGGGCTTTCTCGCGCCCGGCAGCGACGAAGGGTTCCTGCTCGTCGTGGCCCCGCGCAAGGAGTCGCCCGCGAATCCGGAGCCCGCTCAGGTCGTCGATCTCGTGCCCACGGTTCTTTACGCCGCCGGCATGCCGGTCGCTCGCGACCTCGACGGCAGGGTTCTCCCCGAGGCACTCGGCGACGAGATCCCTGTCGACCGCAGCGCCCAGTACATCCAGACCTACGAGCTCGGCCCAGCTGAGCAGCCCTGACTTCGGCTCGCGGTCGCTCATCGCGCCTCCGCGACCACTCGCGCGAGCATCTTCAGGCGGACCTTGCCCGTCGTTCCATAGACGACCACGACGGCCGCCCCGTCTGCTCCGTCCGTCAGGTAGATCGACCCGGGCGTGCTGCTGCCGTTCGGGGAAAACGAACAGAGCGTCGAGCGGTTGAATCGGACGGGGGACGCGTCGGGCTCGATCCTCTCTTCGCGCTCCGCGTCCCACAGGGCGATCCCGGGAAGGCCGATGCGAACCTTGCCCGTGCTTCCGAACACTTCCCGGTACGGGCGGGTCATCGGGTCGACGCCGCTGAGGATGTCCTCGTTGCGCACCCCGTCGCCGTCGCCATCGTCGAAGAAGCCGTAGTGCCAGACCTCTCCGATCATGCGGAACTTCACCGCGGAGTTCGCGCCGCGGGCGACGCTTCGCATCCGGATCTCACGGAAGATCGAGCGCAACTCGGCGGCGGCCCCTCTCAGTTCACGCTTCCGGGATATCTGCGTCAGCGACGGGACCGAGATCGCAGCGAGGAGACCGATGATCGCGACGGAGACCAGAAGCTCGATCAACGACACGCCGCGGGCTGAGGAATTCGATTCCATGGTGATTTCTCCTTTCGTTGTTTCGGGGTTTGGAAATGGAGGGGGCCGCTCCCTTGCGGGAGCGGCCCGTGGGGCGGGCGGCGGCTAGTGCGCCGTGGTGGAGGGCTGTGCGGCGGTCGACGACTTCTTCGCGCGAGGCGCCTTCTGCTTGGCCGAGAGGGTCGTCTTCCCCTCGAGCACGACGTAGGGAGCGACGAGGTCGAACGTCTTGTCGCTGATTCCCTTGACCTGCATGAGGTCGGTGGCCTTCTTGAACTGGCCGTTCTCTTTGCGCCAGGCGACGACGCGATCGGCCGTCTTCTCTCCGATTCGCGGCAGGTACGCGATCTGCGACGCGTCGGCCGAGTTGATGTTGACGACGCCGGCAACCTTCGCCGGGGCGGACTCCTCGGCGGCGAACGCGCCGAGGGCACCGAAGATCATGACGACGACCGTGACGATGTTGATGAGGGACTTACGCAAGGTCTTATCTCCTTTTTTCAGGTTGGTTGTTGTTGGTTCCGTTCAAACTTCCACTCGTGTTCACTGGGGTCACACACACACCGTGTCGTGCTTCTTTCTCTGTTTTTCTTTTCTCTCTCCTCCAACTCACCTCCTTTCGCGGCTCTGTAAGTTCAAGAGCGGCGCCAGGTGGCATGGAACGATAAGTATCTGAAACTAAAAGCGTTGTTCCGTTGGTCCGACAGGAAGGGCGTCAAATTATTTTGCGAGTTCCGGGGACTGCAAGCTGGCTTTGACAAAACGCCCCGTACACAAGGCGTCCCGCCTTGCTCGCTCCGCCTGAATCGCCCGATCCGCGTGGTTCGGCAAAGGCCCGAGGCCTTCGCTACGTGCCTTCGCGACCAGCCCGACTTGCTCACACCTCGACCAAGTCCTTCCTACGCCCCGCGCTCTCTCGTAAACTCACAGGCGCGCAACGGGGGCCTCCCGGAGGCGCGTGGCTCCGGAGGGTCATGACTGAAGCGAACGGAAAGCGGCTGATCGTCGGAATCTCGGGCGCCTCGGGGATCGCGCTCGCGGTCCGGCTCCTCGAGATTGCCGCCGCGCACCATCGCGTCTCGGAGCTGCACGTCGTCGTCAGCAACAGCTCGCTCCGCGTCGCGAGCTCCGAGCTCGTCCCCCCGGCATCGACTCCGGCCGCGATCCTCGAGCGCTGCCGGCTCGACGCCGCGTCGCGCGCGAAACTCTCGGTTCATCCGAACGCCGACATCGGCGCGGTCATCGCGTCGGGGTCCTACGTGACCGACGGGATGGTGATCGTCCCTTGTTCGGCGGGCACGCTGGCGTCGATCGCGCACGGAATCTCGCGCGACCTGATCCAGCGCGCAGCGGACCTCACCCTCAAGGAAAGGCGGCGCCTCGTCATCGCGCTGCGCGAGACCCCGCTCTCCCTGGTTCACGCGGAGAACATCGTCACGGCCACGCGGGCCGGCGCCATCGTGATGCCGCCCGTTCCCTCCTTCTACGCCGGCCAGAGCTGGGACTCGTACCTCGATCACTTCGCGATGCGCGTGCTCGACCTGTTCGGCATCGACATCGGACGCGACGACCTGCGCTGGAAAGGAGCGCGCGGCGACGAATGAGGAGCGCGGACGCGCGAAGGCGCGCCTCGGTCCGGCCGCCAACGCAAATGACTTCGATCGGTATCTGCGCCAAGATCGGCTCGAAGCGAGCGCTGGAAGCCGCAGCCTCGACCGCGCGGTCGATGATCAGGCGCGGCTTCCAGGTGAACTTCGACCTGAGCACCGCGCACGCACTCCACCTCGACGACGCGCGCGAATTCACCAAGCCCGAGCTCGCCCCGAACTCCGACTACCTCATCGTCTTCGGCGGCGACGGCACGCTGCTTTCCGTCGCCCGCCACGCGCCGCCACACGTTCCGGTGATCGGCGTGAACATGGGAACGCTCGGCTTCATCACCGAGATCCGCGCGAAGGAGTTCGAGACCGTTCTCGAGAACGTCCTCGCCGGCGACTACGCCTCCGAGGATCGCGTCACGCTCGACGTGTCGGTCTCGGGGCCCAACGGCGAGCTGCGCTACCGTGTGCTCAACGACGCCGTCATCAACAAGGGAGCGCTCGCCAGGATCGTCACGATGACGGTCGAGGTCGGCGGCCATTTCGTCTCGACCTTCCGCTCCGACGGGCTGATCGTCTGCACCCCGACCGGCTCCACCGCCTACAACCTCTCCGCCGGCGGCCCGATCATCTACCCGACGATGAAGGCCGTCGTCATCACGCCGATCTGCCCGCACATGCTCACCAACCGGCCGATCGTCCTCTCCGACGACCAGCCGATCGACATCAGGCTCGTCGCCCCGGTGCGCGAGGTGTTCCTCACGCTCGACGGGCAGGAAGGCATCGCGCTTCACGGCTCGGAGCGGATCCACATCACGAAGGCGGCGACGACGATTCGCATCGTGCAGTCGCCCGACAAGAACTACTTCGACGTCCTGCGCAACAAACTGAAATGGGGCGAGGGAAAGTGACGCGCCCTTCCGAGCCATCCCTCCGCGCCGCAACTCCAGTCTGAACAGATTCCCGCTCCGATGATGAATCGATTCGCTCTCGCACTTTCCATTCTGCTGATCGCCGCCTGCACGAATCCCCCGGCGCAACCCGGCGCGGCCACGACCTCCGACACACTGCTGATTCACGGTGGCATCGCGTGGATCGGGCCCGATCAGCGACCGTCACCCGGCAGCGCGATCGTCGTTCGTAAAGGACGGATCGACTTCGTCGGCCCGCTCGCCGAAGCCGAGCGCCGCGCGCCCGGAGCCCGAAGGCTCGACGCGGCGGGAATGACGGTCCTCCCCGGTCTCGTCGACTCGCACGCGCACGTCGACGGACTCGGCACGGTGCTCGACACGGTCGACCTGACGGGAACCAAGTCGGTCGACGAGGTGATCGCACGCATCGCGGAGTACGCGAAGACCGTGCCGGCCGGATCGTGGATCACCGGCCGCGGCTGGGACCAGAACGATTGGCCGGTGCGTGAGTATCCGACTGCTGCGCTCCTCGACGCCGCGGTCCCCGATCATCCCGTCTGCGTTTCCCGCGTCGACGGCCACGCCTCGCTCGCGAACAGTGCGGCGATGAAACTCGCGGGCATCGACGCGACGACGAAGGATCCCGAGGGAGGCAGAATTCTCCGCGACGCGTCGGGCGCTCCGAGCGGCGTGTTCATCGACAACGCGGAAGGGCTCGTCGAACGCGTCATCTCCGAGCCCTCGCGCGAGGTCCGTAAGGCGCGGCTGCGAAAGGCGCTCGAGAACCTCGCTTCACACGGGCTCACCGGAGCGCACGAGGCGGGCTCCCGCGGCCCCGACGAGTTGATCGCGCTCTATCGCGAGCTCATCGACGAAGGCGCGATGCCGACTCGCGTCTACTACATGCTCCCGGCCGACGACGCGCTGCTCGACACCTGGATCGCGAGCGGCCCGCTCGTCGACTTCGGCTACAAACTGACGGTCCGCTCCGTGAAGATCTACGCCGACGGCGCCCTTGGAAGCCGCGGCGCGGCGATGCTCGAGCCTTACTCCGACGAGCCGTCGAGGAAAGGCCTGCTGGTCACGCAACCCGAGCAGGTCGAAACGATCGCGAAGCGCGCAGCCGACGCCGGATTCCAGGTCGCGACACACGCCATCGGCGACCGCGGCGTGCGAATCGCCCTCGACGCGTACGCCAAGGCCGGCGCGAAGGCCGAAGACCGCTTCCGCATCGAGCACTTCCAGGTCGCGGCGCTCGATGACATCGACCGCCTCGCGAAGATGGGCGTGATCGCCGCGATGCAGCCGACACACGCGACCTCCGACATGCCGTGGGCCGAGGAGCGCGTCGGCCCCGAGCGCATCAAGGGCGCGTACGCGTGGCGGAAGGTCCTCGACGCAGGGGGGCGCCTCGCCCTCGGCTCGGACTTTCCCGTCGAGCACGTCAATCCGTTCTACGGAATCCACTCGGCCGTCACCCGCCAGGATCACGACGGCCATCCGCCGGGCGGATGGACTCCTTCCGAGAAGCTCTCGCTCGCCGAAGCCGTCCGCGGCTTCACGCTCGACCCCGCCTTCGCCGCCTTCGAGGACGAGACGCGCGGCACGATCGAAGCGGGCAAGTGGGCCGACTTCACGATCGTCGACGGCGACTTCGCGAATGCGCCCGCGAGCGAGATCTGGAAGACCAAGGTTCGTTACACCATCGTCAACGGCGAGATCGCGTACAAGGGGAAGTGAGGGGGCGGTCGAGCCGGACGGCCTAACGCGCGAGCGGAGCATTACACGAAAACCGGTGCGTGTGGCGCAGGCACTCTTGCCTGCGCGTCGCCGACGGCGGCCCTCAAACTCCGGATTGGTGCGTCGACAGGGGGGCTTTGCGCCGCGCGCAGGCAAGCGTGCCTGCGGCACATGAAAGCCCGCGGCGACACCCGCTACCGCACCAGCGCCGCGACGGTCGTCACCGCGAGCTGCGCGACGACCACCCATGCCTGCGACACCAGAAGCCGCCGCGCTCCGCGGCATCGGTCGGCGATGCTCCGCGCGACCCCTCCCGCCTTCCCGCCCGTGATCGAGCGCAACGCGGCGTCGAGGTCCGCGACCTCGAGGCGGCCCTCGGCGAGATCATCGAACAGTCGGCGATCGAGCCCCACGCGAAAACCGAAGTACCTCCCGACGAGCCCGAGCGCCAGAGTCGCAATCGAAGCCGGCTGCCATCCGAAACCGAATAGCAATGCCGCGGCCGCAAGCCCCGTGAGCCCCGCCGAGATCAGGTCGGTCCGGCCGCCGGCGCCTAACATCTCCGCGGTAACCCTCGCTTCCGCCCGTTCCTCGGGAGTCACGTCAACTCCTCGAGGGCGGAGCGGAGCCCGGGGTAGACGACGAGCGCGGGCCGCGCCTCACGAACCATCCGGATCGCGGCGTCGACGTCTGCCGCGCGCCCGGTCGCGACGAGCCATGCGACGACCGCCGAGGCGCTGCGCGAGAGGCCGACGGCGCAGCACACGAGCACGGGGCCCTGCGCCCGCGCCTCTTCGATCGCGGCGACCGCATCGCGGAGCTTCTCCGATGGCGGCACGGTGAGATCGAGCACCGGGATCGAGCGATAGCGCTGACCCTTCGCAACGGCGAAAGGCAGTTCGGCCGACAGATCGACGATTGCGGCGAAGCTTTCACGATCGCCGTCGAGCGGGCCGCGAATGCGTCCGACGGAGACACCGTCGGCCACGATGCCGGACTTCGGACGCCAGGCGTTGCGAATTCGCGAGTTCATCCAGGCGCCGAAGAAGTACGGCGCGAGCAATCCCCACGCGCCCACGCTCATCGTGCCGCGCGGAGTCTTCTGGAATCCGCGCTCACCGATCGCGAGATAGTTGAGCGCGACCACGTACAGAGAGCCGGCCGGCCAGAACATCCAGAGCCAGGAGCCTCCGAGGAGGGACGGAATGGCCACCACCACGGCGCCGAGCGCGTAGATCGCGGCGAGACGTTTCCTCTGCGCGTCGCTCGCGACCGACATTCCCGCGAGCGGCGAGCGCGTCCCCTCCGGGAGCGCCCAGAGAATCGCGAAGCCGACCGCGAGTCCCGTCGGGATGTCGATGAAGTGATGCTGGTAGGTGGTCAGGACCGACACCCCGACGAGGAGCATCCAGACGTGCAGCACGACGCGCAGCCACATCGGCCGCGTGTGAGCCGCGAGGCGGACCCAGATCAGGACGAGCAGACTGATGTGGAGCGACGGCGCCTGGTTGAACGGCTTGTCGAAGCTGCCTAACGCCGTAAAGAGCGCGCCGTAGATGCCGTCGGCCGCTGGGCGATCGAACGAGAACCGAAGGGGAAACGCGATGAAGCAGGCGACCGAGATCAGCTGCGCGGCGAGGAGGCGCTGCGCGTGCCGGTCGAGCTCGCGGCGCGTCGCGCAGATCAGCAGCGAGAGCCCGTAGAAGAGATCGATCGACCAGTAGGGAACGATCGTCCAGGGGACGAACGGAATCGCATGCTCCCAGCCGTACGCAATCGACCCAACGCCGAGCCTCCGGCTCGCGAGCGTGTTCGCGAGACCGTAGCTCGCGAAGAAGAAGGGCCCGAGCAGCGCGAGCCATCCAAGCGCGCGAAGCAGGGGCCGCTTTTCTGCTGCGCCGCCGTCGCTCATGCCTTCCGAACCGCCAGCGAGACGGTGAAGATCCCCCACTCGTCGATTCGCTGCGCGACTTTTCGGAATCCCGCGCGCTCGACGAGCTGGTCCATCTCCGCCTGCGTCCTTCGCCGCATCACCCACGCCGCGCCACCGCGATGGCTGGTCAGCGCTCTCGCGATGAGTTCGAGCTGCGGATGCCACGGCTGCCCCGTATAGACGAGCATTCCCCCCTCGGGGACCGCGTCGGCGATGCCGGCGAGCGAGCGGCCGACCATCTCGTTGTCGGGGAAGAGCTCGTAAAGGCCCGAGACAATCGCGAGCGTCGGACGCGGGTCGACCGACGCCAGGCTCGCGCGATCGAACGCGTCGCCCTTTACGAAGCGTGCGATGTCGCCGAGCCCCTTCTCCTTGATGAGTTTCGCTCCGGCTTCGACGTTGATGTCGCTGTAGTCGCGCAGCAGGATCGAGTCGGGACGGACCTCGCCCGAATCGATCGCCTCGAGCGCGTAGCGTCCGTGCCCGGCCGCGACGTCCATCACGCGGACCGGCTTTCCTTCCTCGCGAAGACGCCGCGTCGCGATGCGCAGCAGCTCCTCCACGTGGATCTTTCTCTGGCGGATGCCGCGCCATCCGATCGAGTTGAGGTAGTTGCGGTCGATGAGCCTGCCGATCGGCCCGATGCCCGCCGGCCTGTTCCGGTACACGTAGTCGAGCGTGCTGCCGGAGTCGAAGCCCGTCTCGTGTCCGAGCTTCACGCCTTCGGAGAGCGCGCCGCCGAGCTTCATCGACGCGCGCGTCGCGCTCCAGTAAAGCCCGCGCGGCGAGAGCGGCGAGAGGGGCGCCGCGAGCCTGTCCGACTCTTCTTTCGTCGCGCCCGAAAGATGCGCGTTCGTCAAGTCGACGAACTTCCGCGGCTCCGCGAAGCGCGCCGTCACGAACGCGCGGATCTTCTCGACCACCGGCGCGCGGTCGCGCTCGCCGAGCGTGTCGTGGAAGAAGCCCGGGATGACGTGCCTCTCCTTCACCGGGCTCCCGAGCTTGTCGAAAAACTCGTGCTGCGGGCCGTGATGGACGACCCAGTCGGCGCCCGAGACGAGCAACTGCACGGGAACGGTAATCGCGTTCGCATCGGCGACGATCCGCTCCGCCGTCTCGTAGAGCGCGACGAGGATGTTGACCGAGATCGGGCGGGAGATCAGCGGGTCGCTCTCGTACGACGCGATGCGCTCCGGATCGTGCGTGAGGAACTTCGCCTTCACATAGCTGTTGACGTAGAAGTTCCCTCGCAGCTTCTGCATCAGCGCGAGGCCCGGCCGCGCGAACGGAACGTAGAGCTTCACCTTGAACGCCGGCGACGCGAGCACCGCGCAGCGGATGCGCGGTGCGTAGTCGTGGAGCCAGGTCGAGACGAGCACGGCGCCGACGCTCTGCGCGATGACCGCCACGTCCTCGACCGCGCAGCCCGCCTGCGCCGCCGCGTGCTCGACGAAGTCGTTCACGTCGCGCACCGACGTGCCGAGGCTCGGGCTGAATCCTCTCGGACCCGGGGATCGGCCGTGGCCGCGCGCGTCCCAGGCGAAAAACTCGAACTCGCCCAACCCGAGCTCGTCGACGAGATGCATCATCCGACCCGAATGCTCGTGACCGCGATGGAAGAGGACGATCGCCCCCGCCTTCCGCGTTCCCGGCTCGACCGGCCAGTGACGATAGAAGAGCTCGACGCCGTCGAACGTGCGGAAGCTCCGCTCCTCGACCCGCCTCATCGAACCTCCGGCCCGGCAGCGCCGGCCTTGTCTGCGAGTTCCTTCAACCCGTTCTTCACGCGATTCACCGACGTGAGCGCCGCCAGCCCGGCGATCGCCCAGACGATCCAGTGCGCCCACTCCGGAAGTACGGTCGTCACGGCGATCCAGATTGCGAGCAGCGAGAAAACGAACGCGCGGTCGCTCTTGCCCATCGGACCGTCGTAGCGCCGCGACGCGCCCGTCATCACCGCGACGGTCCCGGTCATCTCCGAGAGCGCCGACGCGAAGATCGCTGCACAGATGGGGCGCCAGTCGAGCGGCGCGACGAAGGCGAACGGAAGGTAGAGCGCGGCGTCGGAGACGACGTCGGAGAGCTCGTTTAGGTACGCACCGAGCGACGACTTCTGACCGAACTCGCGCGCCAGCATGCCGTCGACGGCGTTGAGCGCCATCCGCAACAGCATCCAGACCGGGATCGCCGCGAACCAGACGCGCGGCCCGCCGATCAGCGCCAGGCCGATCGAAACCGACACGACCCACGCGGTCACCGTCACCTGGTTCGCCGTGACCCCGGCGCCGTACAGCCGCCGGACGATCGGCCGGAGGATGGCCTGGAAGCGGGACTTGAGGGCGTAGATCGTCATGGGGAGTTGTTAGTTGTTAGTTGTTAGACGGTTTGCGCGCGAAGTCCGCTGTTCGCAATTGCCGCCAGAACCTCGATGCGCAACTGGGACCCTAATTCGTTTCGTCAATGTTGCCGGTCGCGATGCCTGTCTAACAACTAAAAACTAACAACTAACAACTCCCAACTAACAACTGCCTCATCCGAAGTAAAACCGCGTCACGTGAAAAAACACCGGCCCGGCGAAGCAGAGCGAGTCGATCCGGTCGAGGACGCCTCCGTGCCCTTCGATGAGCGCACCGAAGTCCTTCACGCCGCTGTCGCGCTTGATCGCGGACATCGTCAGCCCTCCGGCGAACCCGAGGATCGTGATGAGCAGCGACATCCCCGCGGCCTGCAGCGGAGTGAACGGGGTGATCCACCAGAGTCCCGCGCCGAGCGCCGTCGCCGACAGCACGCCGCCGATCAGCCCCTCCCAGGTCTTGCTCGGGCTGATCGTGGGCGCGACCTTGTGCCGGCCGAAGAGCTTCCCCCAGACGTACTGCAGCACGTCGCTCATCTGGACGACGATCACGAGAAAGAGCAGGAGCCCCGCGTTGTTCGTGTAGCCCTTCAAGTCGAGCATGAGGAGCGCCGGCACGTGGCTCACGCAATAGACGCAGATCATCAGCGCGAACTGAATCTTCGCGGCGCGTTCGAGGAAGCGCTCCGGGTCGCCCGAAACCGCGATTCGAGCCGGGAGGAACAGGAAGGCCCAGACGGGGATGAAGATGCTGAAGAGGCCGTACCACTGGATTGCGACGAGCAAGTACTGGAACGGCACGACGATGAAGAAGATCCAGGAGAGCGCCATGTGGTCGCCGCGGCGCGTCGGCGTGAGCGTGACGAACTCGCGCAGCGCGAGGAACGAGAGAAGCGCGAAGAGCACGGTCGCGCCGATCACCCCCGTCGCGACGGCGGCCCCGAAGACCGCGACCATCATCCACCAGGCGCGGATCCGGGCGTTCAGGTTTGCGATCGTCGCGCGGCCGGCGTCGGTCGACGTCCGCTTCGAAAGCACGAAGCCGATCAGCGACGCGATCACCAGGAGCGCGCCGACACCGCCAAGCAGGTACGCCGTTTCTCTCGACAACGAAAATGCGAGACTCATCCCAGACGCTCCAGTTCTCCGCGAAGCCGCGCGAGGAAGTCTTCCTTCGTTTCACCCGTCCCGAGCCGAAGCGGCGGACCGAGCGTGATCGAGCTGAGCAGCGGAACCGGAACGATCTCCCCTTTCGGAAGGATTCTGTTCAGGTTCTCGATCATCACCGGGACGAGGTCGACCTGCGGCTTTTTCGACGCCACGTGGAAGATGCCGCTCTTGAACGGCGCGATCGCCGTCCCGTCGCCCCGCGTCCCTTCGGGGAAGATGATCAGCGAGTCGCCCGCCTCGAGCGCGGCGACCATGTCGTCGACCGGGCTCCGTTCGCGGTTCTGCCCCGTCCTGTCGACGAGCACCGCGCGGAAGACCTCGCGCGCCAGGAAACGCCGAACCGCCGACTTGTCCCAGTAGTCCGATCCCGCGACCGGACGGGTCTTCGCGCGCTCGGCCGACGGAAGCGCCGACCAGAGCACGACGAAATCGAGATGGCTCGAGTGGTTTGCGAAGTAGACGCGCTGGCCCGCGGCGGGCTCGTACCCGGCGTAGCGCACGGTCGCGCCCGCGAGAAGGCGCGCGACACCCGCGATGAAGCCGGCGAGGATCCCGCCGCTCAATCAGGCCTCGAGCTCGAAGTCTTCGAAGTGAGTGAGCGCGCGGAACTCCCGGTACCGCGACTCGATGTCGTCGCGACTGATCGCGCGAAGGCGGTCGAGCGAGAACGCCTCGACGTTGTACGACGCGACGACGCTTCCGAACACGATCGCCCGCCGCATCTCCACCTCGGTCAGGTGCTTCCGCGACGCGAGGTACCCGAGGAAGCCGCCGGCGAAGGTGTCGCCCGCGCCGGTCGGATCGAACACGCTCTCGAGCGGGTACGCCGGGGCCGCGAAGATCCGGTCGTCGTGGAACATGAGCACGCCGTACTCTCCCCGCTTGACGACGAGCGTGTCGATCCCGATGTCGAGGATCGCCCTCGCCCCCTTGATCAGGTTGGCTTCGCCGCTGAACTGCCGCACTTCGGCCTCGTTGATCAGCATCAGGTCGATCGAGCGCATCACCTTCTCGAGCGACGCCTTCTTCGAGTCGATCCAGTAGTTCATCGTGTCGAGCGCGACGAGCTTCGGCCGCCCCGCCTGCTGCAGCACTTCGTACTGAAGGTCGGGGTCGATGTTCGCGAGGAACAGGACGTTCGGGTCGCGATGCACGGCGCCGAGCTTCGGCTTGAAGTCGGCGAACACATTGAGCTGCGTGTCTTTCGTCTGCGCGACGTTCAGGTCGTAGCCGTACTCGCCGCGCCAGAAGAAGGTCTTCGCGCCGGGGACGCGTTCGATCCCCGAGGTGTCGATGGTGCGGCCGGCGAAGATCTTCATCTCCTCGGCGCCGAAATCGTCACCGACGACGCCGACGACGCTGACGGGGGTGAAGAACGACGCCGCGACGGAGAAGTACGTCGCCGCTCCGCCGATCGCCTTCTCGACGCTTCCGAACGGGGTCTGAATCGCGTCGAATGCGACGCTGCCTACGACGGTAATGGACACGCTGGGCCTCCCTGTGTGCGCCGCTCCCGCGGCGCGACGGCTAGTTCAGATACCTTCCGACGATCGGAGCGAGGTCGCGCTTCACCGCCGCCGGAACCCGCGCCGGATCGCTGAGAAGCGCAAACCGGAGCGCCGACTCGCAGGCGCACTGCCTCTCGCGCTTCGCCACCTTCGACACGGCGTCGCGGATGATCTTCGTCGCCGTCTTCGCGTTCTTGTGCAGATACTCGACGACCGTCTCGACGCTCACGGCCTCTTCGGTCTCGTGCCAGCAGTCGTAGTCGGTGACCAGGGCCATCGTCGCGTAGCAGATCTCCGCCTCGCGCGCGAGCTTCGCTTCCTGGAGATTCGTCATGCCGATGACGTCGACGCCCCAGGAGCGGTAGAGCAGCGACTCCGCGCGCGTCGAGAACTGCGGCCCTTCCATGCAGAGGTAGGTGCCGCCGCGGTGCGTCCGCGCGCCGACCGCTTCCGAGGAATCGGCCAGGATGTCCGAGAGTTCGTTGCAGATCGGATCGGCGAAGGAGACGTGCCCCACGAGACCGTTGCCGAAGAAGGTGTCGGGCCGGTGCCGCGTGCGGTCGATGAACTGCTTCGGAAAGACGATGTCGGTCGGGTGGCAGTCTTCCTTCATCGACCCGACGGCCGACGCCGACAGGATCATCTCGACGCCGAGCGCCTTGAGCCCGTAGATGTTCGCGCGGAAGTTGATCTCGCTCGGCATGAAGCGATGCCCTTTGCCGTGGCGCGCGAGGAAGACGACGCGCACGCCGTCGACTTCACCGACGACGTACGGGTCCGACGGCTCGCCGAACGGCGTCGCCACGACCTTCTCGTGGAGGAGCTTCAGCCCCTCCATTTCGTACAGCCCCGATCCGCCGATGATCCCGATCCGCGCTTCGCTCAAGCGTGCCTCCCTCGATTGCTACGGTTTCCGGCCCTGCGCTCAGTGTGCGAATTTCGCGAGCGACGCGTCGATCTTCTCGCGCACGCGAAGCGCGAGCTCGATCGCCGCGAGACCTTCGCGCGCGCCGACGAGCGGCGCCTCGCGCGTCCGAACCACCTTCGCGAACGCCTCGAGCTCCGCCCGCAGCGGCTCTTTCTTCTCGACGACGATCGCCAACGGCTCGATCGCCGACTGCTCTTCGCGGTGGATGAGTCGCGCGCCCTTCGCGTCCTGCTCCTTCGTGTCGACCGAGACGTAGCAGTCGGGGCCGAAGACGCGGAACTTGCGGACGCGGTCGGTGGAGACTCGGCTCGCCGTCAGGTTCGCGACGCAGCCGCTCTCGAACTCGATGCGGACGTTCGCCATGTCCACCTGACGCGTGAGCACCGGCACGCCGACTGCCTGCACGTCGCGCACCGGAGAATCGACGAACGAGAGCACGAGATTGAGGTCGTGGATCATCAGGTCGAGCAGCACGTCGATGTCGAGCGAGCGGCCCGAGAAGACTCCGATGCGCTCCGCCTCGATGTAGCGCGGCGAGCCGAGAAACGGCGCGGCGGCGACGATCGCCGGGTTGTAGCGCTCCACGTGGCCCACCTGGATGATCCGCCCCTGCGACTTCGCGAGCTCGATCAGCATCCGCGCGTCGTCGACGGTCGACGTGATCGGCTTCTCGATCATCACGTCGCAACCCGCCTCGAGAAGGCTCTTCGCAACCTCATAGTGCTTGTCGGTCGTCGTCGCGACGACCGCGCACTCGACGTGCTCCTCGAGCTCGTCGACGGTCGCGAACCGGCGAAGCTTCAGGTTGGACTCGACCTCGGCTGCAACCGCGTCGCGAGGCTCGACGAATCCGACCACCTCGACCCCCGGCATCTCCGTGAGCACGCGCGCGTGCAACCTGCCGAGGTAACCGGTTCCGACGACGCCGATGCGCACCTTGTCCATCGCCCCTCCCGCCATCAGCGGACGACCCCGCGCTTCGACGCGCTCTTGATGAACTCCGAGAAGTAGCGCACCTCGGGAATGTCCCCGAGCTCGGCGTCGATCCGCTCGAGCGCTTCCTGCTGCAGCAGCTTCGAGCGCGTGAGCAGCTTGTAGGCCTTGCGCAGCGCCTCGATCGACTCGGCGGAGAAACCCTTCCGCTGCAGGCCGATGTGGTTGATCCCGTACGTCTTCGCCGGCCGCGAGCCGACCGTCTTCACGAACGGCAGCGCGTCCTGCGTGACGATCGTGTCGCCGCCGAGGAACGCGTGATTGCCGACCCGGCAGAACTGGTGGACCGCGGTGAACGCGCCGATCGTCGCGAAGTCGCCCACCTCGACGTGACCCGCGAGCGTTCCGCAGTTCGCGAAGATCACGCTCGAGCCGACGTGGCAGTCGTGCGCGACGTGCGAGTACGCCATGAAGAGGTTGTTCGAGCCGATCGTCGTGACGCCTCCGCCGCCAATCGTGCCGCGGTTGACCGTGACGAACTCGCGGAAGAGGTTGTCGTCGCCGATCTCGAGCCGCGTCTTCTCCCCGCCGAACTTGAGGTCCTGCGGATCGGTACCGAACGACGCGTTGCCAGTTAGGCGGTTCCGCTTGCCGAGCTTGGTCGGGCCCATGATCCGGACGTGCGGGCCGATCTCGGTGCCGTCGCCGATTTCGACGCCGGCCTCGATGACGGCGTACGGCCCGATCTCGACATCGCTTCCAATGATTGCGGTGGGATCGACGATCGCGGTTGGATGAATTTTCGACATGCGCTCTACTCCGGCCTCGCGGCCATCACACTCAGGATCTCCGCCTCGGCGACGACCTTGCCGTCGACCGTGGCGACCCCGCGAACGCGCGCCGAGTTCGACCGGCGCTGGATGCACTCGGCGTCGATGATCAGCTGATCGCCAGGCACGACCGGCCTCCGGAAACGCGCCTTGTCGACACCTCCGAACAGGAAGAGCTTCGAGTCGCGGTCCTCGAGATCCAGGAGAAACATCAGCGCGCCGCACTGCGCCATGCTCTCGAGAATCAGCACCCCGGGCATGATCGGCGCACCGGGAAAGTGCCCCGTGAAGTGCGGCTCGTTCGCCGTCACGTTCTTGATCGCCTTCACGCGCTTCCCCGGCTCGAGCTCCAGCACCCGGTCGACCAGCAGCAGCGGGTAGCGGTGAGGCAGCAGTTTCATGATCTCCTGGATCGTCAGCATGCGAGTGTCATTCCCCTTTGTCCGCGAGTTTGCGCTCGAGCTCGGCGACGCGGCGCTCGAGCTCCTTCACCCGGGCGAGCTGCTTCGGCATCCGCGCAATCGTCGCGTCGCTGCGCAGCTTCTCCCCGAGCGGGCGAGCCGGTGAACCCGAAAGCTGGATCGGCCCTTCCCAGTCCTTCGTCACGGCCGCCTGCGCCGTCACGACGACCTGGTTGCCGAGCTTGATGTGCCCGACGAGCCCCGCCTGCCCCGCCAGGACGCAGTAGTCACCCAGCTCCGAGGAGCCGGCGATGCCCGACAGCGAGACGAGAAGGCAGTGCTTGCCGACGCGGACGTTGTGCCCGATCTGCACGAGGTTGTCGATCTTCGTCCCGTCGCCGATAACCGTCTCGCCGAGCGCGGCGCGGTCGATCGTCGTCGAGGCACCGATCTCCACGTCGTCGCCGACGCGCACGATGCCGATCTGCGGGATCTTCATGTGCCGGCCGCGCGTGGTCGCGAAGCCGTAGCCGTCCGAGCCGATCACCGCGCCGGCATGGACGATGTTCCGCTCGCCGAGGATGCAGCCGTGGTAGATCGTCACGTTCGGATAGAGCAGCGAGCCACGGCCGACGCGAGCGTTCGCGCCGATCGAGCAGCCGTCGAAAATCACGCAGTCGTCGCCGACCTCGGCGTTCTCGCCAACAGTGACGAACGGGCCGATCGCGACGCCGCTGCCGAGGCGCGCGGTCGGCGCGACTGAGGCCAGCGGCGATACGCCGATCGCGGGTCCCGGTACGGCGGCGAACCACTTCGTGAGGATCGTCGCGAGGGCGACGTACGGGTCGTCGACACGGACGAGCCGGGGGGACTCTCCCGTGTGCTTCCGTGAGACGAGGATCGCCCCGGCGGCCGAGGAGGCGACCTGCGCATCGTACTTCGGGTTCCCGAGGAACGAAATATCCGACGGGCGGGCGTCCGCCAGGGTCTTCACCCCGGTGATTTCGAGCCCGGAGTCGCCCGAAAATGCCCCTCCGACGAGCTCGACGATGTCACATAGACGAACGGCCACCATCGGCCGCGCATTGTAGCAGCAGAGGCTCTGGCAGGACGCAAAGCTGCCCGAAAAGCCGATACTTCGGATCGGTGAGTGGAAGCTGGCCCGCCGCCAGCCTGGCCGAAAGCCCGGCTCAGTTCTGTCGAGAGCTTCGCTCCAGTTCCTGGAGACGATGCTCGAGCTGCTGCACCCGAGACTTGAGCTGGTCGAGCTCGCGATCAAAATCCGCCCGATTCAACGAGCGGGTCTCGAGTTTCGCGACCGCGGCGACGAGCGCCTTCTACTCATCCTCGAGCCGGTCGAATCGAACGTATACCGAGTCGAAATGAGTCAAGGCCTCGCGGCGGGCTCCCGTTACCTCGTCCTGCAGGCTGGACACCTGCGTGCGAAGTCCGTCGATTCCGGTCTCGATCTGCGACGCGATGTCGCGGCGAACCTGGTCGAGCAGCTTGAGAATCTCTTCAGACATCGTATGAATCGTAGAATGGACCCGGACTAGAACCAGTCGGTCACGAGAAACCCGGCCCCGATCGTCGTCTGCTTGTGGTCGTAGTCGATCATCGACTCGCCGTAGCCGTCGAAGATCTGCACGTAGCCTCTCAGTTTCGCAGCAACGGGGAACGCCCAGTCGAGCTCCACGGCTCCTTTGCCGGTGTCGAAGTTGTGCCTCACCAGCGCGCTCCAGCGGTTCCTTCCGTGCTGATACGACGCAAGGACATCGCCGTTGCCCATGTAGTCTTCGATGTCCGGATTGTTGTCGTCCTCGGCGTCTTCCTCGAGCCGGTGCCACACGCGCCCGAGCAGCGCGAAGTTGCCGCGCTCGAGCCCCGTCTGCACGTAGACCCGGTTCCAGCTGCGCGAGAGCGGATCCGAGCGCCCGTTCGACTGATGCACCACGCCGAAGCTCACGAATCGCCCCTCGATCCCGAACAGCTCCCAGGGTGTGCGAAACACGAGCATCGCCTCCGGCTCGTAATTCGTCTCGCGGAACGGGCTCGAGATGTCTTTGTTGTAGACCTGCCAGTGGCTCTGCTGGGTGTAGCCGACCCACACGTCACCGTGGTCGCCGAACAGGCCGTCCACCGCCTTGAGCTTGAGGCTCAGCTGGAACTTCGCCTCGATCTCGTCGATGCTCTCGGACGGGTCGTCGGGGTCGAGTTGCAGGTACGGAGCGCTGTTCGGGGCGTCGCTGTATCGCGCCGGCAGGACGTAGGTCGGGTGGTGAGGCTTCACCGTGAAGAGCGTCCGCCGGGAGGTCTGGACCAGCTCCCAGCGCTCCTGCATCGGCGACGGGGCCTCGACAGGCGCGCTCGTCGCCTCGGCCAGCGCGGGCAGCACGCCCGGCTCGGTGGCCTTCTGCGAGAGCTCGTCGTAGCAGCGAAGGCGCTCCGCGTCGTTTTCGATCGCCGCACACCTGGGCAGGTTCGGGGCATCCGCGCCGGACGCTGCCGGCGCGGCGAGAAGGAGCAGACCCGTTGCGAGCATCGCAAGCAGACGGGTCGGCGCAGAAATCGTCATCATATTCACCGGCGCATTAGACCCGTCGCCGCGCGGTGGCGCATCCGTAGGAAACACCCGGTCAGGCGGATTCGGGATCCCCTGCGCCTGTCGCTGCCCCCCGAAAGCCGAAGAGAAGCAGGACTGATGCCACGATCATGGCCAGCGCGACGCTGACGAAGCCGACCGCAACAATGCCTTCCTGCCAGGCAACCCCCTCGTGCGCCCCGGACGCCAGCGGTGTCATCGCCGCCGTGCCGAACACGGCCGCGGCGGTCGTCGTCAGCCAGTTGGCGTAGGTTCCGTACAGAGCCGTACCGAACGCCACCGAGGCGGCGCGCTCGGACAGCCGCACGTGTTTCCATGCAGCGCCTACCGCGAGGAGAAACGTCCCGTTCATGATGCCCTCGAGATGCGCCGAGAGCCCCATGCGGGGATTCGTGAAGCTCTGAGAGACGAGACCCGTCAACAGGCCGAGAACGAACAGGAGCATGCCGTGCCAGAGCAGCCGGCGACCTCGAGAATTCATCGATTCCTCCTCCACGATCCAGAGTGCGCCCGGCAGCGACGACCACCGCCGGAGGGACTGGCGCGGCCGCTGCTGGCCCTTGACGCATGTCAGCTCACGCGTGAGCCCGGTGGTCGTACTGTCTGCTCAGGTGCGATCCGGATTCTTCTCAATCTTGATCACGATCTTCCCGCAATCCGGAGTTAACGGGAGATCGAGCGAATCGTTGACGGCCGCTCGAGCGCGCCGGGCGACGCGCTCCTTGCGACCCTGCTGACGGGAGCGACTACGCGATGACTTCCCACCCTACTTCCGGAGAATCTTCTCCATCGCCTTTCCCTTGGCGAGCTCATCGATGAGCTTGTCCATGTAGCGTACTTTCTGCATCAGCGGATCTTCGATCTCTTCCACGCGAATGCCGCAGACCACCCCTTTGATCAGCGAGCTGTTCGGATGAAGTGCAGGTGCCTGGGCAAAGAACGTTTCCAGATCGCTTCCCTGCTCGATCTGCCGCTCCAGTCCGGCACGGCTATAGCCGGTCAGCCAGCAGATGACCTGGTCGACTTCCTCTTTCGTACGGTTCTTACGCTCCGCCTTCTGGACGTAGAGCGGATAGACACTTGCGAACTTCAGGGCGAAGACTCGATTCTGAGGCATTGCGATTCCTCCCGTGGACGGCCCATCGCAGGCAGCCCGTTCTCGGCGCGATAACGTTCGTGGCTCAGCCGCGCCGGCGCGCACTCACGAAACGAACCAGCATCAAAGCGTGGTTTCGCGCGTTGGCATCGGCTGCCACCGCCATGCTTCACCGCGGTGGCCACCTCCCGGTCACCTGCTGGGATCGACGACTTGAAGCCGCATCATGAAAATCAGCGAGAGCCAGACGGCTGCCGTAACCAACTGGGTCCAGACCGAACCCCCGTTCGCGACATCCCAAATCGCCAGGGCTATCGAAGCAACGAGCGCGGTCCCTGCGATCGCCCATCTCGTGGCCCTGCTCACTCGGGTCATCTCACCGAGACGGTAGAGAGCAAAAAGCACTCCCACGAGCGCGATGGGAACCAGAAGGGCGATCAGGCCAAGGTACGTCAACGTCATTGGGGTCCTCCGCGGTCCAACGGATGGCGCTCGGCATCGACGACGCGACCGTGCTGCACGAACGGCCTGCAGGAACTTTGCGCGGCGCGTCGAAGTCCGCTCGAGCGCGGGTTGTACCTTGCTGCACCTACTCTGGTGTTCTCGTCTCCAGATAGCGCCCTTGAATTGCGGACTCCTCGGCGCTAAGTTCCTGTCGATTCATGGCGCGATACTCGAAGAACCTTTCCAGCGCCTCTCTTGCGTATGTTGAGAAGATACTCCGCGGGAACCGATCCAGGAAAGACGCCATGGAGCGCACGGCAGCCGATTCCGTCTCGCGCATGCCGTTTCCCCGTTCTTCCCCCTGGACGAGAGCGCACGTCAATGGCTGTTTCCAGGCGATCAGAGCGGGACGCTCGACGGCTGGCGGAGCAACCACCTCGATCCGCAGTACGTTCGACGCGAGGTCACATTCGGGAGCCCTCCGACCGGGATGGCACCGCATTCGGAGCTGGATGAAATAGGTGCCGGGCGATCGCAGAAGCAAGTCGGCAGCGCCGGCGTCGAAGACCAGCCAGTAACTCTCGATGACCTCTTCGCCGCGGCGAAACGACTCGTTCGACACCGCGACGCACTGCGTCTTCCGGCGATGGCGAGCCTCGAAGAAGGTCACGAATCGGCGATAGCGATGCCATGCGCGTCGATAGTACAGCTCCGTCTCCAGGTCGAAGATGAAGGGATCGGGCTTGTAGTCGAGGGCACGAGAGGAGACGTTCACCAGACTTTGTGTAAGGCGGAGAGGCTCTCCAACCAGGTAGGTGCTCTTCTCCGCGGTAATCTGGAGCCGCACTGCTTCGAGAGGCGGAAACTTTGACTGGCAGGGGTAACGCGCGGCCCCGGCCGTCAGTGACGCGAGCGAGATCACGAACGATACGATCACCTGGTGCCCATGCATCACTGACGTTTCCCTCCTGAAGGCTCAACGCAGTTCGGGTGCGCGCCGCCGAATGGTTGCCGCCCAGCCGCTACGACGGGGTTGCGTTGCAGGAAGAGCTTGCGAGACTCCGAGTGCCGTGCCGGCGTCGGCAGCGACCTGTCAGACGGTCGCGGCGCACGCTCGAACCTCCCCTCTTGCGGCTCAGAACGCGGCATCGCCTCGCTCCGAGATGGGTTTCGCGGGCGTCGACAGAATGTGCGAGCGTAGCCTTCGGCAAAGTGTAACGACTTGCCGCGGGGAGATCTCGTCAGCCAGATTGTCCGATGCACCTTCGGGGTCTGCCGCGAGCGCATCGACGAGCGACAGCATGCGCCGCTAGAACTCGTCCTCGGTCTTCGTCTTCGCTCCGGATACGGCCAGTTGTGCGCCGAGCAGCGGCGACGCCTCTCGAGCGAGCACGATCGCCCGGTACGCTTCCTCGGTCAGGTAGTCCGTGTCCATGAGGCGCCTAACGGTCAGAACTCATGTCACTTGGGGTCAGACCCGAAAAATGAAGTCATTGCCGTCACTGGTCAATGTGTCGCCCGCTCCGAACGCTCCGTACTTCAGATCTGTCCCAATGGCCCGGCCCTCTTCCGGGTGAGGAATCAGCGCCGGGGGACGTTTGGCGTGAACAGCGTGAGCTGACTCGGGTCGGAGGCGGGGTCCGTCGAGGC
This sequence comes from Thermoanaerobaculia bacterium, assembly GCA_023700825.1. Taxonomy (GTDB): domain Bacteria; phylum Acidobacteriota; class Thermoanaerobaculia; order Gp7-AA8; family Gp7-AA8; genus JACPDH01. Next base: position 41,624 of record JAMPYE010000001.1, read on the forward strand.
CACTGAATCGGCCGCGCGCTCGCCGCGCCGCACCGAGAGAACCGCCGCCACGGCGGAGTTGATCCACCGGTTGCGCGGGACGCCCGCCAGGTCGCGATACGGGACCCTCTTCCTGGCGAGGAGCTCCGCAAGTCGCTCGTCGATGGCGACCTGGAAGTCGTGGTCGGTATCACGTACGCCGTCCGACGATGGAAGCCCCGCGCGCGGGACCCTGAGAAGGAGACTGTAGGTCGAGATCCAATCGTCGACGATCCGCTCGGCTGCCGCATTCGGCCCGGCGGCCTGGTAGAGGTAGGCGTAGTTGTCGAGGACGCTCCGGTCGCAAACCGTGACCGCATGACGCGCCTCGACCTCGAGCTCCTTCGCGATCTGCGTATGGAGGATCCAGAGCTGCGCCTTGAGGCTCGTCTCCCGGTTGATCGGGAGCGGACACGCGCGAGCCACCTCCATCACGACCTCGACGTCGAGCCCCTGCTTCTTGAGCAGCGCCGCGAGTTCGTAGCAGAGCGTCGTCTTCCCGACGCCGTGAGTCCCGATGAACGCGATCTTCACGGCGCGAAGGATATCAGAACTGACGTTCCCCCGACCTGGGGCAATGCGCTAAGTTAGGCCGCTCGCGCTCACTGCGTTTCGCGGGGCCACGGTGTCCGCGGTTCGGCGCAGATGATTCGCTCGTCTGCGGTTCGGAGGCCTGGCGATTCGATTGCCTCCATGAGCGTGTTCCAAAGCTCGACCGACGATCTCGCCGTAGGCAGGTCGTAGCAAGCAAGCTCCCGGTCGAACCCGAAGACGAGCCGCTTCACGCCTTTCGGGTCCTGCACTTGGATTCGGTTCTCCCACGTGTCCGTCATCACTGCCAGCCAGACCTCATTTCCGTGTTTGCGCACGATGTCCGCGACTGCCGCTTCGAGCCCTTCACACTCGGCACGCGAAAGGTATGCGCGATACTCCTCGCTGAGCTGGCCTTTCTCGTAGATTCTGAACTGAATAGCGCCCGATCTGGAAATCGTGCCGAAGTAAGCTCCATCCACAGCGACCATTCCCGACGAGCTAAACCGAATCCAATCGGCATCCCGTGCTGATTGACTCGCGCAGGAAAGGCAAGCGAGTGCGAGGGATGTTGCAACGACGAATGCGCGAGAGAACTTAATCATGGCGACCTAACGCCTGGCGCCCAGCCGGCGCGGCGCGCTTCGCTGATGATACAACCCACGGATACCGTGGCGCGCGCCGGGATCGGCTGCAGCGCCATTGTTAGACGGCCCCAATTTCGCGTTTCACGGTTTGCACTCACCGGCTTCGGCGGACCTTTGGGGCGGTAGTGATAGTCGCCACCAAGGAAGGACTTCGGCCCTTCGGCGTAACCCTCATGGGTCAGGAAGTACGCTGGTGTCTCGAGCTCCATGCTGAGCTTCTCGCCTTTGACGAACTGTCGCGGTGGCAGACCTTCCGACGGTACCTTCTGCGTGTAGCCTGCCGGAACGACTCCGTAGTCGATACGCTCCATCGCGACCGGCGCGCCCTCCGGAGCGACCTGCCAAAGCGTGCTCCCACTGCTATCCAAGACACAAAAATCAACGACAGCCGTGGGTTCGGAAACGGTGAGTACATTCTGCTTGTCATGACAAGCAGAGATGAGCAGGATGGCGACGAGCCAGAACGGAGACCGTTTCATGAAGTTGTTGGCCAGCACTTGCCGAACGTGAACGATAGATTTTCCGGGTCGCCTAACGTCTGCTGCTAAGCGGTTTCTACGCGCCCGCGCAGCTGTGACAGCCTACAAAAGATTTGAGCGGCGCGTAGAAATCCGCTTGATCGTACTCTTAGGTGAATCGTAATTGTTAGGGCGAAAATGTAGTGGGGCTCCTCGTCTTCGCTGTATGGAGCAGCGTCGTCGTTAACTCGAAAGGAGCCCGTCCAAACG
>JAMPYE010000147.1 GCA_023700825.1 Thermoanaerobaculia bacterium
GATCGGCTTCGCGATCCTCTCGCCGACGCACTCGCTCTTCGACGCCCTCTACATGACGGTGATCACGCTGACGACCGTCGGCTACCGCGAGGTGATCGACCTGTCGGGCCACGGCGCGCGGCTCTTCGCGATCGCCCTGATCATCGGCGGCGTCGCATCGTTCGCGAATCTCTTCTCGTGCGCGATCGCCTGGGCGAGGTGGCGGCGCCCCTCGGCGCCCGGCAGGAGCTTCCTCGCCGACAGCCCTTACAAGCCCTTCATCGCGTCGACCGTGATGATGCTGATCATCTTCACGATCGGCACGGTCGGCTACACGATCCTCTCTCCGACGCATTCCGTGCTCGACGCGGTCTACATGACCGTGATCACGCTGACGACCGTCGGCTACGGCGAGATCATCGACCTGTCGAACCATCCGGAAGGGCGCGTATTCACCATCTTCCTGCTCTTCACCGGCGTCGGCACCTTCGTCTACTTCTTCTCGTCCCTCACGGGCTTCATCGTCGAAGGGAACATCGAGCGCATCTTCCGGAGGAGGAAAATGCAGAAGCTCATCGCGCACCTGAAGGACCACTACATCGTCTCGGGAGCGGAGTTCATCGCGCGACACATCGTTCGCGAGCTCGTCGACACGGAGCGCGAGCTCGTGCTGATCGCCTCCTCCGAAGAAGCGGTCGCCGACATCCGCGAGCACGCCGGAGGAGCACCGTTCCCCGCGATCGTCGGCGACCCGACGGACGACCACAACCTGATCGAAGCCGGAATCGACCGCGCGCGCGGCGTCTTCGCGTGCATGGAGGCGGACAAGGACACCCTGATCCTCACGCTCTCTGCGCGCCTGCTCAACCCCAGCGTGAAGATCGTCGCCCGCTGCGTCGACGAGGACTTCGTCGCGAAGATCCGAAAGGCCGGTGCCGACCAGGTCGTGTCTCCCCCGCTGATCGGCGGCCTCCGCATGGCCTCCGCCATGGTTCGCCCCACCGTCGTGACCTTCCTCGACCTCATGCTTCGAGACAAGGAGCAGCGCTTCCGCGTCGAGGAGTCATCGATCGCCGCCGGCTCCCGTGTCGACGGGATGACCGCGGGCGAGCTGCGCGGGCTCACCGATCGCTCGGCTCTGCTCATGGCCGTACGGAGCGACGAGGGCGAGGACGGCTGGATCTTCAACCCGCCCGACGAGTTCGTGCTCCGCGCCCCGATGACGCTCGTCTACGTCGGAAACCCCGGCACGAAGAAAGAGCTCGACAGGATCAGCACTTCAAACGCGAAACGCGAAACGTGAAACGCGGAACCGCGAAACGCGCGACCAAGTGCATCAAATCAATATATATAAACAAGTATAGATTATTAATACCCATTAGTCGTCAGCAATAGCAAGACAACCCTTACCGACGTCTCCCGCTTCGCGTTTCCCTTTCTACGCCTCACGGTTTCGCGTTCCGCGTTCAGCGTTCCGCGTTTAGCGTTCCCCGTTTCGTGACGTAGTACGTCGCGAAGCTGCCGAGCCAGTGCCCCCCCTCGTAAGTCTGCCCGGAGATCGCGCCGATTCCGCTGTCGCCGTGCTCTTTCGCCGCGGCCAGGATCGAAGCGCGTCGCGGGTCGCCCTCGGGCAACCCTGACGCAATTCCCTCGAGCATCCAGGCGCGGCTCAGATTCAGCCCGTCGAGGTGAACGAGCTTCCCGTCGCTCTTGTCGGTGACCACGCCCGGCCGCAGCCACGCCGTGCTCCCGTCCCGCGGCAGCTTCGGCAGGAAGCTCCCGAGCCACGCCGCGTACTCGACCGGCGGAAGCACGCGACGCATCGCATCAGCTTCCGCGACGCACGGCGACACGAAGTCTTCGCCCGAGGGCTCGTACTCGATCGGGCAGTCGAGGTCGCGGCCGTAGAACGCGACGATGCGATCGCGCACCAGAGTTTCGAACTTCGCATCGCCGACCGCTCGCGCGTAGTCGAGCATCAGCCCCAGCGCGAACGCCGACTGGCTGTGTTCGCCCGAGCGCACCGGATGCGACAGCTTCGGCAGCCAGGTCGAGACGCGCGCGACCGCCGCTTTCTCCAAAGGCTCCAGATTCGACGAAAGCTGCTTCGCGAGCGGATCGTCCCACTGCCGAAGCTCCGCGGCGAGTTGAAGCAGCCAGGCGAGTCCGTAAGGCCGCTCGAAACTCGCCCGGCCTTCGCCCTGTAGATACGCAGTCTCCCGCGCGACGTTCGCCTTCGTCAGGCTCTTCGCCAGCGCCTCACGCGCCGGCTTCGCGAACGAAGCCTCGGGCCAGGTTCGGGCGAGACGCGCGAGCATCCAGTGGCCGTGTACGGAGGAATGCCAGTCGAAGCAGCCGTAGAACGCCGGAGTCAGCTCGCGCGGCGGCTTGACGTCGGCGTCGGACGAGAGCACGTGCGCTACCTTGTTCGGGTACTCCTTGTGGACGCAGCCGAGCGCGAGGTCGGCGAAGCGCTGCGCGATTGCGGAGTCGAACGACGGCTCGGCCGCGAACGTCGGGATGACGAGAGCGAGGGCGACAACGAGAGAAAGGGCGTATCGCATGGCGGGATTCTACGCCGCGGCGGCGGTTCGGCGGGGGACGGGCTTTGGGTTGTTAGTTGTTAGTCGTTAGTTGTTAGACAGGCAGGGATTCCCGATGGATGCGCGGGCATGTCTGAAGCTCATCCGAGCAACGGTCATCCATCAGCGCACCGCACGCCCGGCTCTCGATGCCTGTCTAACAACTAACAACTAACAACTCCCCCCGGCGCACATGCGCGCCGCACGCCCGGCGCGCCGATCGTGCTATGTTCGTCGGACGGCGATGCACGACCACGCGCACGGTCGCTCGGGAGCCCATGCGCACGGGGGCGCGACCTCCGCGGCGGTCAGGACCAAGCTCGTCGTCTCGACGGTCGCCACCGCGCTGTTCGTCGCGTTCGAGCTCGCGGCTGGGATTCGCGCGAACTCGCTCGCGCTCGTCGGCGACGCGTTTCACAACCTCACCGATGCGCTCGTCCTGGTGCTGGCGCTCTCGGCCGTGCTTCTCGCGCGGCGGGCACCGACACCTCGGAAATCGTTCGGATACCAGCGTGCCGGAATCCTCGCCGCGTTCGTCAACGGCGCACTCCTGCTGGCCTTCACGGTCGGCTACTTCGTCGAGGCCTTCAGCCGCTCGCGCGCACCCGAGCCGGTCGACAGCGGGATCATGCTCGTCGTCGCGGCGATGGCGATCGTCTTCAACGCCACGATCGCGGCGTGGCTGCACAAGGGAAGTGGCGGCGACGTGAACATCCGGAGCGCGGTGCTGCACCAGATCGCCGACGCCCTCGGCTCCGTCGGCGTGGTCGTCGCCGCGATCGCGATCCGCGTCACCGGATGGTCCGCGGCCGATGCCATCGTCGCGCTCGTGATCGGGCTGCTCATCCTATGGACTTCGTGGGGCATCCTCCGCGAGACCGTGAATCTCCTGCTCGAGGGAACGCCGCGCGGAATCGATCCCGACGCCGTCGCGCGCTCGCTTGCCGCCGAGGACGGAGTCTTCGGAGTTCACCACCTGCACATCTGGGCACTCGGGCCGTCGAATCCCGCCCTCTCGTGCCACCTCACCCTGGGCGACGTCCCGCTGCGCGGAACCGGCGAGCTCCTCGACCGCGTCAACGCGATGCTCGCAGAGCGCTACGGCATCGTGCACACCACGATCCAGCTGGAGCACGCGCCGTGCGACGAGCGGGAAGAGTGCGGACCGGGAGGGGCGGGAGGGGGAGTTGTTAGTTGTTAGTTGTTAGTTGTTAGTTGTTAGACAAGCAGGAGAGCCGATTGCCCGCAATCCGTGGTTAGGCTGACCCGAAACTATTTGGTTCGCACGCCGGCGTACATCACGAAATAAGGCCGACAGGCGACCACCGCTCAGCGATCCGTGCCTGTCTAACAACTAAAAACTAACAACTAACAACCAGGAACTAACAACTACTTCCCCCCGAACGACTCCGGATACGTGTAGTCGACGGTCATCTTCACCACCCCGAAGGGAAGCAGCATCGGAAGGCCTGGCGAGACGGTGTAGAAGGGACGCAGGTCGATCTGGTTCGCGAGCCTCTTCGTCCCGGACGTGCCGCAATAGTCGCCCGTCCGCATGACGTCGAGCGGCTTCTTCCATTTGAGTGTCGGATAGAAATCCGTCACCTCGTCACGGACCCAGCCGTGCTTCGGCTTCTCCGCGTAGGTCTTGGTGAACGACGAGAGCACGAACTCCTCGCGCGCAAGGCGTCCCCTGGGGTCGTATGCAAAGCTGAGGGTTCCGCTCCAGGCGACGGTCGGAGAGCCTTCGACCGGGAGCCCCGTGTATCCGCCGGTGATCCGGACGCTGCCCAGCGTTCCGTCCTCGCTCCAGGCGTAGTCGGCGGTCATTCCGATCAGGTGATCGCAGGCCCCGCGGTTCTGGTACGTGACCTTCTCCTTCGCGATCCGTCCCGCCGCGTCGTAGGAGTAACTCTTCGAAAAGCGAACTCCGTCGACCACGAAGTCTTCGGTGGCGAGATTCCAGCGCCCTGCTCCGCCCTTCTCCGCCGAGTACGCGAACACGTCGCCCGATGCGGGCGCGAGGAGCCGCTCGAGCACGTCCGCGCCCTGCTCCAGGACGAGCACCTTCTGCTCGCCGAGTCTCTTCTCGAGGAGGAGGTCTCCGTCGTAGACCCAGCCTTCCGACTTCCGCGCGTCGCGAATCGCCCTCTGCGCCGAAGGGGTGTAGGAGAGCGCGTCCCCGAAACGCCCGGACTTGATGTTGCAGGAGAGCACCTCGTTGCCGCCGAACCGGCCGTCAGCGAAGAACATCGTCCTCGTGGCCGACGCGCCCACGACGCAGGGGCGGCTGTTCCAGTGCGGCTCGTCGAACAGGTACGGGCCGTGCCAGCAGCGGTGGCACCACGTCGCTCCGTCGTCGAGCTTCACTCCGCAGAAGGGGCAGACGAACTTCGTCCGCATGTCGATGATCTCGGCTTCGAGCTTGAAGAGCTTCTGGTCGACTTCGTTCTTGTCCGCCGGGCTCGGAGTCAGCGCGAGGTAGCGGCGAAGGTATTCGGTGGCTCGCACGAAGTCGCCGGTCTGCTCGAACGCTAGCGCCTGGTTGTAAGCGACGGCCGGATCGGTCGGCTGCTTCTGCGCAGCCTCCTCGAAGATCCTCAACGCCTGCGGGTACTCGCCGCGGGAGAGGTGATATCGCCCGCGATTGAAAATCTCGACGTAGTTCTTGGTCTCCTGCTGGCGCTTCTCGACCTCCTTCTGGAAGTCGAGCTCGAGCTGGAGCCCCTTCAGATTCTCGATCTCGGCTCCCTCGGGGAAGAGCGATAGGTAACGCTCGACCCTCGCGTGAGCATCGGCGTAGCGCCCTTCCTTCACCATCAGGATCGCGAGGTTGTAGAGCACTCCCGGCTGGTCGGGAAAGATCGAGTCGGCCCGCAGGTAGTTCTCGAGCGCGCCTTTCGTGTCTCCGATGTCGAAGAACCGCTTGCCGAAGGCGATCGCGCGGGTGAACTCCTCTTTCTCCTCGGCCGTGGCCGGCCGGCTCTCCGTGATGTCCTCCGCGACGATCTGCTCGCGCGGCGGCGACTGCGCCAGAAGATCCGGGGCGGCGAACGTCGCCGCGACGAGCAGCGCACAGAGAGCGGGTTTCCAGTGTCGGATCATCTCGTGCGCCTCAGAGAAACGACGTCATCAGGTCGGAGAGCCAGAGCAGCTGGCTCGAAGTGAGGTTCGAGGCCTGCGTCAGCAGGTGATAGAGCGCCTGCCGCCGCTGTTCGAGCGAGTACTTGCCCGTGGCTTCGTTGAGCACGGCCATCGGATCGCCGGTCAGCTCGGCGGGAATGTCGAACACCACGTCCTTGGCGTCGGCGGGAGCCCAGTGAGCCACCGCCGCGTCACCGAAGAGCTTCGAGACGAGAGCGAGTCGCGCTGCCTCGTCGTCCGCATCGCGGAAGGCCGCGGCGAGCGCGCTCCGGGAGCCCGCCGTCTCGACGACGAGCTTCAGGTTGGAGAGGAGCTGCATTCGCGAGCTGGACGCCTCGAAAATACTCTTGTTCATCGATGCGTCATCGAGCTGTGCGGCAGCCCGGAGGATTGCCTGGGCGCGCGCCGTCTCGTAGTTCACGAAGGCGTCGGCGTCATTCGACTCGGCGGACGGGGTCTGCGCATCGGGCACCGTTGCCTCGGACTCCTCGCCCGCAGAGCTCGCGGAGATGACCGACGGAGCAACCGCGCGGGTGACCATCACCTGTTTGGGCGTCGCCACGTCGACGAGCGGGAACGAGACTGACTGCGTGGCCGCTCCCTTCGGGAGATCGGCCCCGACCTCCGTCAGCTTCGCCGCGGACTCCGGCAACGGTCCGGGGATCGACTGCAGATCTTTCGGGTCGGGGCTCACGACCACCCGGGGCCAGAGCGCCATGTCGAACGAGCTCTGCGGCGCGCGGAGGCTTCGCACGAGCTCGGAGTTGGGAAGCGCGTTCGAGTCGATGAGGCGCAGCCGCACGCGCATCAGGATGTCCTGCTGCGTGAGGAGCTCCCTCTCCCGTCTTGCTTCATCGAGGAAGTTGACGTTCGAGCTCGTCCTCGTCATGTCGCAGTGGCAGGCACCGAAAACGTCGGGCTGGTACTGAAGGCGTGGCTCGTTCTTCTTGAGGAAATCGATCACGGACGCGTTCCGCGCCTTCTCCGCGGCGAGCGCACTCTCGCAGGCACTCTTCGACGCGAACTCGTTGACGCCCGTCAGCTCGATACTCGTCTTCGTGTCGGGCCGGTACATCCGGACGTGATAGTGCACGACGGCGCAGTTCGCCGAGTCGATGCCCGCTCCCCCCTGGCAGGTGAGGGGCGCCTGGGCGTGCGAGACGAGTGCCGCCGTCGCTAACCCCGCAAGAGTCAGAGCCATCCGTCGTATCGAGCGCATCGAGTCCTTCGCTTCCTCGGGCCTCGCGGGCCGGATTCAAGAAGCAGCCGGATTATAACCACCCCCGGAGGGAAGCGCGCATGCGCCGGCCTCCGGGGCGGCGCGCGCCGTGATGTGGAGTGCGAAAGCAAGGCTTTCGCGGCGGCGCAAAGCGCCGCATTGTGAGCCCGACCAGAGTCGCGAAAGCTTCGCTTTCGCACTCCACATGGCCTTTTTCGAAGTGTTGCTGCACCGCGCCTGCTCCCCGCCGCATAATTCTCCGCAAAGGAGAATCGATTGCGGGGCGTTTGCCGGACTCTGTTCGCGGCTGGAGTGCTCTTCGTGCTCGCGGTTCCGGCGCGGGCGGCGCGCGAGCCGGTCGCTGAGGTGATCCTCTCGGTCGCGAACGAGCAGGGAGCCACCGCGGCGATCGGAACCTACCTCCACCTCAAGAAGACCGCCGCCAACCGGTACGACTTCTCCGAGCCGCAACTCAACGCGGTCGCCTACCACCTCCTGCAGAACAAGCGCCTGGACGACGCCATCGCGATCTTCGAGCTGAACATCGCGATGTTCCCGCGCTCGGCGAACGCGCGCGACAGCCTTGCCGACGCGTACGCCCGCGCCGGAGATCTCGACGCGGCCCGGCGCGAGTACCAGCGCGCGCTCTCGATGCTGAATCGTGGCGACGCCGCGCCCTCGAAGCGCAGCGCGGCATTTCTCAAGGCGAACATCCGGCGCCAGCTCGAGCGCCTTCGACGCTATCCGATCTACGAGCCGCTCGCCGGCGTCTACCGGACCGACGACGGCCGCGCGATCTCGATCTCCATCGCCGAGGCGAATTTCGGTGCGACGCCTCCGGCGCTGCGGCTCACCGAGCTTCCTTCCGGCCGTGTCCGGACGCTGCACGAGAGGGATGAGTCATCGTACTTCGCCGGCCTCACGCTCGACGATCGATCGCAGGCGCAGCTCCGGCTCGACTTCACGCCCGGCGACGAGGGACGCGCCGCATCGCTCACGATCACCGAGGGAGGCGCCGTGGCTCGAGCCATCCGCCTTCCGGTTCCGCCGACGGAGAAAGTCGCGTTTCGAAGCGGCGTCGCGGAGCTCGAGGGCACGCTCTCGCTGCCTTCGAGCGGTGGCAGGCACCCGGCTGTAATCCTCGTCCACGGCTCCGGGAAAGCGACCCGCGACACGCCCGGCTTCGGCGAGCTCGCGAACGTCCTCGTCCTACAGGGATTCGCGGTGCTTCGGTACGACAAGCGCGGCTGGGGCGAATCCACGTTCGGCGAGACCGCCTATCCGTTTCTCGACGACCTCGCGCGCGACGCCGCGTCGGCGGTGCGGTATCTCCGGTCGCGAGGAGAGATCGACCCTTCGCGCGTCGGGCTCCTCGGTTTCAGCGAAGGGGCGTGGGTCGCCGGCATCACCGCGTCGCACTATCCGCGCGACGTCGCGTTCCTCGTGCTCCTCTCCGGCGGAGGAGTCGCTCCCGCGGCGCAGGAGCTCTACCGCGTCCGGGCCGAGATGGAAGCTGCAGGGTTCGCCGGTGAGACGATCGCCGAGGCGAGCGAGTACATGGAGATGAAATTCGACGTCGCGCGCACGGGAGCGGGATGGGAGCAGTACGCGAGTCGCGCACGCAACCTGCGGGGGCGCCCCTGGATGAGCTACACGGGACGCTGGAGCTCGCTCCAGTTCGCGCAGGCAGCCTGGCAGCAGGCGCTCGGTTACGATCCACCGGCCCGTCTCTCGCAGATCGAGAATCCGGTGCTCGCAATCCTCGGCGAGCGCGACCTGCTCACCCCCGTCGACGAGACGGCCTCGTCACTTCGAGAGAGTTTCTCCGGCGAGCGTTCTTCGCTTCTCCACGTCGCGGTCGTCCCGAGGGCGAATCACCTGATGCTCGAATCGACGAGCGGTGCGATCCGCTTCAGGCAAAGCGAGCTCCCGCGACTCGAGCGCTACGCCCCGGGGTACTTCGACACGCTGATCGCATGGTTAGGGACTTGGTGCGACGAGCGGTCGGAGTGAGCGTCGACCGCTATCTCGCAGCCAGCTCCGCCTACTCGCGGCAGAGTTCGACTATTCGCACTGCATCCAAGCTGCGCGCCTCCTGGTTTTCATTCTCCATTCCTCATTCGACATTCTTCATTCTTCATCTCGGTGTCCGTGGCCGTGCGAAAACCGAAATGAAGAATGTCGAATGAGGAATGGAGAATGCAGAAGGGACGCGGCCAGGTACGAGTGACGGTGTGGGGCCGCGGCCGCGACCTTACCGCTCCACCGCCGCGCTGCGATCGGCGGCGAGACCAATCTGGCGAAAACCCGCCTGGCGGCAGTATTCGACGATCTTCACCGCGTCGCCGTAGCGCGCGTCGCGGTCGACGCGCAGAACGACGGGGCGCTGGTTGTCCTTCGCCGCGACCGCGGCGATCTCCTCGCCAGCCTGCTCCGCGGCGACGATTGCCCCTCCCGCGAAGATCGTCCCGTCTGCCTTCACGGAGATCGTCAGGAGCGGATGCTCCTCGCCGAACTTTTCCGCC
>JAMPYE010000148.1 GCA_023700825.1 Thermoanaerobaculia bacterium
GAGCGCCACGCCCGACGTCAAGTCGATCGCGTTGCCCGTCGTGCTCGCGAGGCTCAGCCCCACGATCTCGACAGGGATTGCCGCCGTGATCGTCACGGCGTCGCCCGTTGCGTTCGTCACCTGCGGTTGCGCTCCAGCGGCCAGACCAACCCAGGGCGAGCCGGTACCGTTGGGATTCACCGGGAGCGAGAGGCCGACCCCTTCACCGACCAGATGCTGATTCGCCTCCATCTCCATGGGGCCTGCAAGCGCCAGCGTTCCGTCGTGGACGAAGATGTAGTCGCCCGTCAGATCGGAATCGCCCGCGCCTCCGGCCCCATCGAGCGAGTTGAGCGTGTTGAGGGGCGCGGTCGATCGTCCGTCGCCACCACCCGCCACGTTCGGATCGACGTACCAGACCCGACCGAGGAGCGTGATCGTCACCAGTCCGGTGTCCGAGAGCGCGCCGTCGCTGAGCGTGTACGTGAACGTGTCGGTTGCCCCCACGTGCCCCGCGGGCGGCAGGTATTTGAACGTCCCGTCGGGGTTCACCGTCACGACGGCACCCGGCGTGGCCGCAAGGAGCATCGTCGTCAGCCCGGCGTTCGTTCCCGTGTCGGGATCGACGTCGCCCGTCAAAAGCGTGCCGCTGAAGTAGACCTTCGGCTGCGGCTCGCTCGACGCGGCGTCGACCTCGAGCAGCGTGTTTCCGATCGTGTCGAAAGCGTCATCGCCCGCGACCGGCGCCTCCGGCACGTTGACGATCGCGATGGTGAACGCCTCTTCGACGAACAGCCCGGCCGCGTCCGTGCTGCGCACGCGGATCGAGTAACTCGACTGCGCCTCGAAGTTGAAGCTCGCGTTCTCGCGCAGCGAGTTGCCCGCGATGTTGAACAGGGCGTTGTCGGTCGAGCCTGTGCCGGCGACCAGCGTGTAGGTGAACGTATCGCCAGCGTCGGGGTCGGTCGTCGACAACGTCCCGACCACCGCGTTGACTCCCGAGTTCTCGTCGATCGACTGATCGGTGAGCGTGATGTCCGTCGGTGTCTCGTTCTGGTTCGCGATCGAGATCGTGAACTGCTTCTCGAAGAAGAGCCCGCCCAGATCGGTCGAGCGAACGCGAATCGAGTAGCTCGACTTCGTCTCGAAGTCGAAGCTCGCCGCCGTCTGAAGCTGACCGCCCGCGATCTGGAACGATCCGTTGTCGGCGCTTCCCGTTCCCGCGACGAGCGTGTAGCTGAACGTGTCGCCCGCGTCGGGATCGGTCGTCGAGAGGTTACCGACCGCCGTTCCCGACGCCTGGTTCTCCTGCACCGAGGCGTTCGACAGCGCGATGTCGGTCGGATTCTCGTTCACGTTGTTGAGCGTGATCGTGAAGACTTCCTCATAGAAGAGACCCCCCGTCCCGTTGTCGGTCGTCCGAATGCGCACCGAGTAGCTCGACTGCGTCTCGAAATCGAGGATCGCGGCGGTCTGCAACTGCCCACCGACGATCTGGAAGGAGGCGTTGTCGGTGTCGCCGGTTCCAGCGACGAGCGTATAGGTATGCGTGTCGGCCACGTCCGCGTCGGTCGTGGTGAGGCTGCCAACCGCGGTTCCCGAGACCTGGTTCTCGTCGATAGCGCTGTTCGAGAGCTGGATGTCGGTCGGCGCGTCGTTGAGCGAGTTGATCGTGATCCCGACCGTGTCGGTGTCGCTGAGCGGCCCGCCCGAGCCCGTGTTCCCCAGGTCGTTCGTCGTGAGCGTCAGCGTGTCGCTTCCGAAGTAGTTCGCAGCCGGCGTGTAGTCGAGACCGTTCAGGGCGTTGTTGACGTCGGTCAGCGTGCCGTCGAAGGTCATCGACGCGCTGCCGTCCGCCCCCGCCACGGGCGTGAGGCCGCTCGTTGACGCGAGACTGAGCGTTCCCTGCGTCACCGTCAGCGTGACGCGAACCGGGTTCGTCCCCGCGTCGTCTGCGACCGAAATCGTCCCGGCGAAGGTGAGCGTCACGTCCTCGTCGATCGTCTGCGCGCCCGGTACCGTGTTCACCGGAGCGTTGTTCACCGCGTTGACCGAGATTGCGAGCGTGTCGGTATCGCTCTGCGCACCGCCCGCGCCGGTGTTCCCCAGGTCGTCGGTGACGATCTGGATCGACGCCGCGCCCGAGAACGCGGCTGTCGGGACGAACTGCAGTCCGTCGAGGGCCGTGTTGATGTCGCCGATCGTTCCGGTGAAGGTCATCGTCGCGTCAGCGGTACCGTCGCCAGTCGTGAAGACGAGGCCCGTCGTCCCGCCTAACGTCATCGTGCCGTTCGTCGCGGTCAGCGTCACCTGGACGTCCGCGCCTCCCGCGTCGGGATCGCTGATCGAAATCCTGTTCGCGTTGCCCGTCGAGAGCGTGAGCGTCGTGTCCTCGGCTGTCGCCTGCGCGGCAGGCAGCGAGTTCGCCGGCGGGTCGTTCAGCGCCGTCACGTTGACGGTCACCACGTCGACATCCTGCAGCGCTCCCCCCGTCCCGGTCTGCCCCAGGTCGTTCGTCGTGATCGTCAGTGTCGCCGCTCCTTCGAACGTGTCGACCGGGTCGTACACGAGACCACCGAGCGCCGTGTTGATGTCCGCCTGCAGTCCGGTGAACGTCATCGTGGCGTCGCCCGTGCCGTCGCCGCTGCTGAAGCTGAGCCCCGTCGTGCCGCTCAGCGACACGGCGCCATTGTCGACCGCGACGGTGACCTGCGGGGTCGCTGCATCCTGGTCGAAGATGGAGATCGCGTTTCCGTTCCCGCTCGAGAAGACGAGCGTCATGAGCTGGTCGACGCTCTGCGCGCCCGGCACGGAGTTCACAGGAGCGTCGTTCACCGCCGTGACGGTCATCGTGACCGTCGCCGTCGCCGAGCCGAGGTTGCCGTCGCCGATCGTGTACGTGAACGTGTCGGTCCCGGCAAAGTTCGACGCCGGTTGATAGGTCAGTCCCGTGCCGCCTCCCGTGATCACGACGGCTCCCCCGTTCGTCCCCTGCGTGACGCCGGTGATCGAGAGCGTCTCGCCGGTGTCCGGCGCGTCGTCGTCGTTCGCGAGCACGTCGATCCCCGTCGCCCCGCTGTCCTCGGCGACCGAAGCGCTGTCGTCGGCTGCCGTCGGGTTGTCGTTCTGCGAGGCCACGTTGATGACGAGCGTGTCTCCCGTCGATTCGTCGACGCCGCCATTGAGGACGCCGCCGCTGTCATGCAGGTGGAGCGTGATCGTCGCAGTGCCGAAGGCGTTCGCCGCGAGCGTGTAGGTCAGCGTGCCCGCCGCATCGATCGCCGGAGCGACGCTGAAGAGCGATGGGTTGTCATTCGTGTCGATCACGAAGTCGAGCGTCTGCGCGTCTTCGAACGGCGAGGGGCCGGCGCTGATCGCAGTTGCCCAACCGGCGACCGTGTGCGCGCCCGCGGTTCCCGAGTCCTCGTTGACGCTCTCGTCCGCACCGCCCGTGAAGCTCGGCGCGTCGTTGATGTCGGTGACCGTGATCGTGAAGGTCTGGTCGGGCGCCGTGTCGTCGCCGCCGTTCGCCGTGCCGCCGTCGTCCGAGAGTGACACCGTGACGACCGTCGATCCGGAAGCGTTCGCCGCGAGCGTGTAGGTCAGGTTCCCCGACGCGTCCATCGCCGGCTGCACCGAGAAGAGCGCGTTGTTGTCGTTCGTCAGCGTGAACGCGAGCACCTGCGCCGACTCGTCCGCCGGCCCCGCGCTGAGAGCCGTCGCCCAGCCGCTCACCGAGTGCGCGCCCGTTTCTTCGAGCACCGTCTCGTCGGCGCCCTTCGTGAACGACGGCTCGTCGTTCACGGCCGTCACGTCGATCGTGAACATCTGCGGAGCCGAGGTGTCGACCCCGCCGTTCGCGGTGCCTCCGTTGTCCGAGAGCGTGACCGTGATGTCCGCGCTTCCGTTCGCATTCGCCGCCGGCGTGAACGTCAGGTTCCCCGTCGCCGGGTCGATCGCCGGTCCCGAGCTGAAGAGCGTCGGGTTCGTGTTGTTCGTCACGTTGAACGTGAGCGTCTGCCCATCCTCCGTAGGCGAAGGGCCGCGGCTGATCGCCGTCGCCCAGCCGCTCGAGGTGCTCGGACCGGAGTCTTCGAGAACCGTCGGGCCCGCGCCCGCCGTGAAGCTCGGCGCGTCGTTCACGCAGGTCACCGTGATCGTCACCGTCGCCGTCGCGCCGCCCGTGATCGTGTAGGTGAAGCTGTCCGTGCCGCAGAAACCCGGGTTCGGCTGATAGGTCACTCCCGTCCCGCCTCCCGTGATCACCGCCGCACCGTTCCCTCCCTGCGTGACGCCGGTAATTGCCGTCGTCCCGCCGTCCGGATCCGTGTCGTTCGTGAGCACCGGGATCGCCGTCGCCCCTGCGTCTTCGAGCAGAGTCGCCGCGTCGGCCACTGCCGTCGGCAGGTCGTCGACTCCCGTCACCGTCACCGTGACCATCGCCGTCGACGTCTCCCCGCTCGTGTCCCGAATCGTGTAGGTGAACGTGTCCGTCCGAGTCGCTGCCGCGGCGAGCGCCTGAAGCACCGCGCTTCCCGTCGGGTCGTAGTTGACCACGCCGCCCGCGCCGAGCGTCACCGCGCCGAGCGTCCCGGCGCTGCTCACCGACACGACCGTCAGCGGATCGCTCTCCGGATCGGTGTCGTTCGTCAGCACGTTGATGGCGACGGCGGCATCCTCGGTTGTCGACGCGGCATCCGCAAACGCCGTGGGCGGATCGTTCAACGAATTGACGATGATCACCACGCGCGCCACGTTCGAGACGTTCGCGCCGTCGGAGGCCTGGTACTGGAAGAAGTCGCCGCCCGAGAAGTCGACCCTGGGACGATACGTGAACGACCCGTCCGCGCTCAACGTGAACGTCGCCGCGCTCACCGGTCCACGCACCAGTTGGGCCACCAGCGCGTTCCCCTCCGGGTCCGTGTCGTTGGACAGCACTCCGGGCGCCGCGATCGTGAGCGTCGCCCCTTCGTCCATCGTGTAGCGGTCGTTCACCGCGGTCGGCGCAGTGCCCGCCTGCGTGCCGACATTGATCAGGATGTTCGCGAACGTCCGCCCGTTCACGTCGTCCGAGACGAGAATCGTGAACATGTCGGGGCCCTGGTAGTCCGTGGCCGGCGTGTAGATCACAGAAACCTCGGACGCCAGGAGCGCCTTCGTCACGACCGGGAGATCCGACAGCGTGCCGTGCGACGGGCCGGCCGTGATCCGGAACGTCATCGGATCGTCGTCCGGATCGGTCGCCTGGATGGCGATCGTCACCGGCTCGTTCACGTCGGTCGTCACCGTCGCACCGGCCACCACGGGCGGCCGGTTCACCGGACGGTCGAGCTGGAGCGCGCCGTCGTTGGTCTGGTTGTCCACGGTCGTCGCGTAGACGAACGCCTCCCCGCTCAGCGTCTCGAACGAGTAGGTGTGTCCCGCCGCCAGCTCGCGGCCGAGCAGCATCGCCGCAGGCTGCTGTCGGAAGGACTCGCCGGGAAATTCGAGCGTGATCGGCTCGCCGACGGTGGCGCCCGCGGCGTCGTGCTCCACGACGCGCAGCATCGTGCTGCTCTCACCGAGCGTGCGGACGCCGATGTTGAAACGGTAGCGCGCGATATCGGCTGGCGCGAGGAGCGCGAACCGGAAGCCGAGTACCGGAGCCTCGGACTCGTCGAGCACCGGCACCATCAGCCCGCGGGTCCCGAAGTTTCCCTGGTCGTCGAACGCGCGAGCCACGATCCGTGGCCGCCCGCCTTCGAACGGGAGCACGTCGAGCGATCCGAGACCGCTGGCGCCCATCGACGCGACCACGTCGGCAAAGCGGATGGTCTCCTTCGGCCCGATCTCGTACCCGAGCGTCGCGAGCCCGCCCGCCTGCGGCGTGGGCGCCTGCGGGAGGAACATGAGCGTTCCGCGCATCACGCCGTTGCCCGGGTTGTGCAGTTGCATCTCCGTACGGAAGTTCGCGCCGTTCACGCCGGCCGCGGAGCCAACGACCGGGACGATCATCCGTCCGTCCGCTTCCGCGACTTCGTTGACGGCGACGATCAGGATCAGAACTGCGAACAGTCGGCGTAACTGGCTCATTGAGGCTCCCAGGTGATGGAGTGTCGCTACGAATCGTTGCGCGGTGAAGACGTAACAACCTTTATGTGCAATCGGGCCAAAGCGTTTCCGGAACTGATGGATCGCCGTCTGAGACAAAAAAAGGGAGGCAACTCTACCTCCCGCCAAACTCCATGTACCTGAACTGGCGGGATCCTAGCATCACTGCTCTGAGCACCAGACCATCTAAAGGTAACTCCCGCGGTGGTGTTCCGCACGCGAATGCGGTTCAAAAAAACAGAACGCGGGTCGGGGCGGCCCGCGTTCTGTTTCAGATGCTCTCGTTCTTCTTCGTTACTTGACGGCGACGGCGCGCACCTGTTTGAAGTCGGCGACGCCCTTGAACATCTTGAGCAGCCCGTCCTGCAGCAGCGTCGTCATGCCGCCCTCGAGCGCGATCGTGCGCAGCTCGTCGATCGGCGCGCGCTTCTGCACGGCCCGCTTCACGTCGTCGCTGCCGACGAGCAGCTCGTGGATGCCCATGCGCCCCTTGAACCCCGAGTTGTTGCAGTCTTTGCAGCCCTTCGGCTTGTAGAGCGTCAGCTCCGGCGTGTAGGTGATGCCCGTGCGCGCGAACCATCGCTCGCCGTAGAGCTGCACGATCTCGTCGAACTCCGCCTGCTCCGGGTGGTACCCCTCCTTGCACTTCGTGCAGAGGGTCCGGATGAGGCGCTGCGCCATGATGCCGAGCAGCGCGTCGGCGAAGTTGAACGGGTCGATGTTCATGTCGAGAAGGCGCGTGATCGTCTCCGGCGCCGAGTTCGTGTGCAGAGTCGAGAAGACGAGATGGCCGGTCAGCGATGCCTCGATGCCGATCGCCGCCGTCTCGTGGTCGCGCATCTCACCGACCATGATCACGTCGGGGTCGGCGCGAAGGAACGATCGCATCGCGGCCGCGAACGTGAAGTCGATCTTCGGGTGGACCTGGACCTGCCGCAACCCCTTCTGCGTGATTTCGACCGGATCCTCCGCCGTCCAGATCTTCATGTCGACGGTGTTGATGAAACCGAGCGCCGAGTGGAGCGTCGTCGTCTTTCCGGAGCCGGTCGGGCCGACCACGAGGCAGATGCCGTAGGGCTTGGCCAGGATCTTCTTGAAGTTCTCCAGGTTCGCGTCGGAGAAGCCCATCTTGTCGAGCGGCAGCGGCTTCGAGGCGGCGAGGATGCGCATGACGACGTCCTCGTTCCCGTTCGCCGTCGGGATCGTCGCGACACGAAGCTCGATCGTCCCTTTCGAGTACTTGAAGCGGATCTTGCCGTCCTGCGGCTTGCGCTTCTCCGAGATGTCGAGCTTCGCCATGATCTTGAGGCGCTGCACCACCGCATTCCGGTGCGTGCCCGGAATCTCGAGGTATTTTTCGCAATCGCCGTCGATGCGCAGACGGATCAGGCAGGGATTCCTCGCGCCGTCGGGCTCGACGTGGATGTCCGAGGCGCCGCGAGCAAACGACTCGATGATCAGCTGGTTCACGAACTTGACGATTCCGGAGTCGGTCTCGTCGACCTCGGGGACGTCGGGGTTCTTCTCTTCCTCGATCTCGGCTTCGCCTTCGCCCAACTCGGAGATGATGCGCGCCAGGTCGCCCGCCACCGTCGCGTCGCCGGGCGCCGCCTCACCGTACGAGTTGGCGATGTACGCCAGGATGTCGGACTTGACGCCAATCAAAAAGTCGTAGCGGGGAGACATGTTCATCGCGCGCACGCCGTCGAGACGCATCATGTCGTGCGGGTCGTCGATGACCATCACGAGCACGCCCGCCTTCCTCTCGACGGGAGCGCAGACGTACTTCTTCCACATGTCGGAGCCGATTCGGCCGCGAAGATCGGTCGGAATCATCTGCGTGCCGTCGTATACGAAGGGCTCACAGTTGTAGAACGACCCGAGCGACTTGAGGATCTCCTCCTTCGGGACGTTGAACTCCTCGACCATCGCCTCCGCGACGTCGATGTTGTTCACCCGCGCGTGCGATACCGCCGCGTCGAGGTCCTTCTCCGAGATGATCCCCTTGTCGATGAGCCCGCCAAACTTCGTCGGCTTCGTCGACCGCGTCGCCTTGTGCTGGTTGTAGAACGCGATCCCCAGGATGCGCGCGATCTCCTCGGCCGCCGTCGCATCCTGCGCCGAGAACTCGCCCCCGCCCTTCTTGTTGATCAGCTGGACCACGCCGAGCAGGTACTTCTCGAACATGATCGGCGTGGCGAGCACCGACCGGGTGCGGTAGCCGGTCTGCTTGTCCCAGCGCTGGTCGAACTTCAGGTTCGGGTGCAGCTTCCCGAGCTCGGCCGCGTCGTACGCGTCCTTGATGTTGATCGTCCGGCGCGAGAGCGCGGTGAACCCCGAGATCGACGCGAACGACTTCGCGACCCGGATCTCCTTCGGCACGTCGCCGACTTTCTGAAGCGAGTAGAGCTCCTGGTTCTTCGTGTCGATTGCGTAGATCGTCAGCCGCTCGCACTCGAGCAACTCGATGATCCTCCCCGCGAGGGTCGTCAGGATCTGGGAGATCGATTCCGCGGCGTTGATCTGATTCGTGATCGCCGTCAGCTTCTTCCGGTATTCGAGCTCGCGCTCGAGCTGCGACGGAGGCGTCTGGACTGCCATCTGGAGGGTCCCCCTCTACGGTTTGGGATAGAGGCTAAGAATAGCGCAGATCGGGCGCATGTGGCCCCGGGGAGTAGAACACACCGAATGCAGAACTAAGAAAGTAGCAGAGCGTGGCGACGGCGGTCGCTGGTCCCTCTTTCTACATTCTTCCGTTCTGCGTTCTGCGTTCTGCGTTCAGCATTCATTGTTCTAAATCCCCGTCACCCGCACCACTTCCTCGAACGTCGTCGTTCCCTCGGCGAGACGCCGGAGCGCCGACTGCCGGAGCGTGCGCATGCCGCGCTTGATCGCCGTGTCCTTGATCGTCAGGAAGTCCTTCCCCTGGTCGATCAGGTCGCGCATCGTGCCGTCGATCGTCAGGACCTCGAAGATCCCGGTGCGCCCGTAGTAACCGGTGCCGCGACAGCGCACGCAGCCCGCCCCTTCCTTTACGATGATCCGCTTCCCCGCCGGCGCCTGGAGATTGAGCATCGCCGCCTCCTCGGCCATCAGCGGGCGGTTCTGCTTGCAGTCGGTGCAGATCGTGCGCATGAGGCGCTGCGCCATCGTGCCGATCAGCGTCGACGAGATCAGGAATGGCTCGATGCCGAGATCGACAAGGCGAGTGATCGACGACGACGCGTCGTTCGTGTGGAGCGTCGAGAGGACGAGATGCCCCGTGAGCGCGGCCTGTACCGCGTTCTGCGCCGTCTCGGCGTCGCGGATCTCCCCCACCATGATGATGTCGGGATCCTGCCGGAGAATCGTCCGCAGCGCCGTCGCGA
>JAMPYE010000149.1 GCA_023700825.1 Thermoanaerobaculia bacterium
AAGTGCGCGATCGTCCAATGTTTCACCCATCGAGAGGTACGGCTCCGTTCCTTGAAAGTTTCCGGCGAATGATAGCAGGGCAGGCGAGAGGCGAAGGGCGAGAGGCGATGAGCAGGCACAAGGCGAAAGGCGAGAGGCGAAAGGCGACAGGCGATGAGCAGACAAAAGGCGGGAGGCGAAGGGTGTAAGGCGAGAGGCGACAAGCAATATTTATTGATCATCAGTACCCTCGGTATCGGAACTTTTTCGGCGGATGACTTTGGCTGCGCTTAGCCTCTCACCCTCCGCCTCCCGCCTTTCACTCTTCGCCTACTCGTCGCCTCTCGCCTCTCGCCCTTCGCCTGCTCATCGCCTCTCGCCTCTCGCCTATCGCCTGCCCTGTTATCATTCGCCGGAAACTTTCGACGAACGGAGCCGTACCTCTCGATGGGTGAAACATTGGACGATCGCGCACTTGTGGAGAGGATTCTCTCCGGGGATCGCGACCTGTTCACTCAACTCGCGCGACGGTACGAGAAACGCATCCTCAACTACGTGTACCGAATCACCCACCGCTACGAGGAAGCGCACGACCTCACGCAGGAGATCTTCATCAAGGTGCACGTCGCCCTCGACCGCTACGACCCCAAGTTCCAGTTCTCGACCTGGATCTTCCGGATCGCGCAGAACAGCGCGATCGACGCGCTGAGAAAGAAGAGTCTCCCCGAGGTGTCGCTCACGCGCACGCCGGGCGAGGACGGCGAGGAAGGGCGCGAGCGGGAGATCCCCGATCCGGGCGTTTCCCCCTATCGCGACCTCAAGAACAAGGAACTGTCCGCGGCGATCGACGTCGCGATCGAAAAACTGCCATCCGACTACCGTGAGCTGATACAACTGCGGCACTTCGGCGAGCTCTCCTACGAAGAGATCGCCGACATGAAGAAGATGCCGCTCGGCACGGTGAAGAACAAACTGTTCCGTGCGCGTAACATGCTCAAGGACGAGCTCGAGAGCTTCGTGGAGCCACTATGACGCCCGCAGGTTGCGACGACTATCTCGCCGATCCCGAGGCCCACGCCGGGCACCTCGAGACGTGCGATGCCTGCCGTAAGGCGGCCGCGGCGATCGACGCCGCGACGGTGGAGTCTCGCCGCGACGTCGTCCCGGCGGAGCTTCCGCTCGCTCCGTGGGAAGGAGCGAGGCAGCGCTCCTGGTCGACTGCGATCGGCGTCGCGCTCGTGGTTGCGATCCTCGGAGCGGTCGCCTTCTTCGCGATCGGCGTCTCTCCGCTCGAAGGGTTCCTCGCCGCCGTCACGAGCGGGCTGCCGGGCGAAGGCTGGGAGAAGATCGTCGGCGCCGTGCCCAACTTCCTCGCCGGCACCTCGCGCGGCACGCATTTCCTGATCGTCGCCGCCTTCGTCGTCGTCAACGTCGTCTTCGTCGCGCTGCTGCGCCGTCGAACCAGGGGGTACGATGTCCGCCCGCGCTAGACGGATCGGGACAGCGCTCGCACTTGCGATCGTCGCGATCGTGACGCTCGCCGTGCCGCTGCTCGGCGAGACGCCGCTCCGTCCTCCGATCGTGAGCATCGGCGAGCCCCTGCGAATCAGCCAACCGGTAGTGACGAACGTCGAGTGCGTCGGGTCGGACCTCTATATCGACTCGCTGGTGCGCGGCGACGTCGTCGTCATCGGAGGCTCGGTCCGTTTCAGCGAAAAGGGTTACGTCCGGGGCGACCTCGTGGCGCTCGGCAGCGTGATCGATCCGGATGACGCCTCGAAGGTGAGTGGAAGCCTCGTTCAACCGTTCTGGATCGGCTCGGCGGTGCGCAGGCTTCCGAACGCGAGCGAGTTGATCGACCTTCTCGATCGTCGCCTGTCGATTCTCATCGTCGCGTTCCAGCTCTCGATGCTGCTCGTCTGGCTCGCGATCGCGCTCATGTTCGTCCTCGCGGCGCCGCGCGCGCTGCGGGTCTCCTCGCTCGAGGCGCGCGCCGGTCCGCTGCACTCGCTCGTCGTCGGGCTCGTCGCCTTCACCAGCTTCATCCTGACCGCGATCGTCTTCAGCTACCTCATCCCGTACGTGATCGGCATTCCGCTGCTGATCTCGCTCGCCGTCGTCGCGGTCGTCGCGAAGGTCTACGGCATGATCGCGGTGTTCCATGCGCTCGGCACGCTGCTCTTCGGCGCGAAGACGCGCGAAGAGCTCGACCGGCGGCGGCTCGTCAAGGGCGACCTCGCGATGGTCGTCCTCGGCCTCATGGTTCTCGGATTCGTGCGCATGATCCCCGTCGTCGGCGGCTTCGCCTGGATGATCGCCTCGCTCATCGGGCTCGGCGTCGCGCTGCAGACCCGCTTCGGCCGTCGCGAGCCGTGGTTCCTGTCGCTCGAGTCGACGGAGAGCTGAGGGCGGCGAGGTGAAAATCCGGAATCGAGAGAGGGCAGGCAGCGCGAACGCCACCAATCTGCCCACTCCGGCTCCGACCGTGCGCGATTCCAAATCCGGGCTCGAAGCGGCCTCCTTTCGATTGTTTGCAGCCCCGTCGCCACCGCGCGTCGATTTTCGCTGCGAACAGGTCTAGAGTCAGGTCTGCCGCCGGAGGCAACGCCATGAACGCAACGCTCCCCTCACGTCTTCTTCTCCTGGTCCCGATCCTCGCACTCGCGGCCTGCTCTTCGGGCCTCCGGATCGTCGACGACGGGTTCTCGGCGAACGACCTGACGGAAGGGCGGTGGGCGGTGAAGTTCGAAAGCACCGACGTGCGCTCCGATGCGGAAGCCGAAGCGAACCTCATGGTGCATACGGCGCGCTTTGCGATCGACCACGGAGCCTCGTACTTCACGATTCACGAGCTCGTCGTGGGCAACGAGGTGAAGATCAGGACCGACACCGACGCCTGGATCACGCCGTCGGCAACCTCGTCGGAGAGTGGCACGGTGACCACGACGACCGAAGACACGCGAAGCTCACGCGTAACCACGACGCGCGAGGGACGTTACACGGCGCGAGCCAGCATCCTCCTGTCGCGCGAGCGCCCCGTCAGCGCCGACGGCGAGCTCTACGAGGCGAGCAAGGTCCTCGACAAGTACGCCGGGATGCGCGGAAAGACCACGACCTCGCGCATCACCGTGCAGGAACGGTCGTCGCAGTAGCGGACGACTCGCCGTCGCGACGCCTGTGGCGCAGGCACGCCTGCCTGCGCGCGGCGCGAAGCGCCGTCCAGGTGAGGCGGGAGGCGAGAGGCGACAACGCGAGGAGCGGACGCCGGCAGCTCCGGCCTCGTCGGTCATTCCGCGCTCCGCGTTCCGATTTCCGCATTCTCCCGGTCGCCTTCGGCGACGCGCAGGCAGGAGTGCCCGCGCCACATGGGGTATCTGCTTTCCAGCGTCCCCTACCGATCCTTCGCCGCTACGCGGCGAGGCTTCTTCGGGCCCGCCTTCGCCTTCTTCCCGCCTTTCGCCTCGACTCCCGCTTGCTCTGGCATCTGGCCCTTGGCCCCTGGCCTGCCCGCCTGCTTTGACCTCTGACCTTTGACCTTTGGCTCGCCTTTCGCCCGTCCCATCATCGCCCGCAGCGTCCTCAGATTCTCGATGTCCGCGTCGAACTCGGTCGGTTTGGGCGTCTCGAGCACCTTCGGGATGCCGTCGAAGCGCGAGTCGTTCAGGAGAAAGCCGAAGGCGTCGGTGCCGATGTGCCCCTTGCCGATGTGCTCGTGCCGGTCGACGCGCGAGCCCAGCTCTCTCTTCGAGTCGTTGAGGTGGAACGCGCCGACACGCTCGAGCGGGATGCTCGCGAGCATCTCGTCGATCGTTGCGCTCCACCCGTCCGCGGTCCGGATGTCGTAACCCGACGCGAAGACGTGGCAGGTGTCGAAGCAGACGCCGAGGCGCCCCGACTCGCTGACTAGTGCGAGCATCCGGCCGAGCTCGGCGAACGTGCAGCCTAACGACGATCCCTGACCCGCCGAGGTCTCGAGGAGGATCGGCACGTCGCAGCCGGGCGTCCGCGCGTGCACCTCGTCGAGAGCGCGCGCGATGCGGTCGATCCCCTTGTCGATCCCCTCGCCGACGTGCGCGCCGGGATGGAGCACGACGCCGTCGAGCCCGAGGAGCGACGCGCGCTCGAGCTCGACCACCATCGCGGCGATCGACTTCTGCCAGAGCTCGTCCTGCGGCGCGGCGAGATTGATGAGATACGAGGCGTGCGCGATCACCGGCCCGATCTTCGACGCGGCGCGCGCCTCGCGAAAGCTCGCGACGTCCTCCGGCGACAGCGGCTTTGCCGCCCACTGGTTCGAGTTCTTGGAGAAGATCGCGAGCGAATTCGCGCCGATCGTCACTCCGCGGTGCCACGCGGTCACGAGCCCCCCCTGGGTCGAAACGTGCGCGCCTAACAGGTCGGTCGTCGCCGGATACCGGATGGGCATGGTGCTTCTTCTCCTCGGGCCGTCAGACTAACAGAACTCGGCAGACATTCGAGACGCCGCTAAACCCTTGTGGCGCAGGCACTCCTGCCTGCGCGCTGCGCAACGCGCCGCCCGCGTGAGGCGGGAGGCCCGAGGCGACGAGGTGAGGAGCAGACGCCGACAGCTCGGGCCTCGTCGGTCATTCCACATTCCGCGTTCTCCAGGTCGCCTTCGGCGACGCGCAGGCAGGAGTTCCTGCGCCCCACGGAGCGACCACCGGCCTCGTGACACTCAACGTGAGTCGCTGAGCCTGAACCGCACCGTGACGGTGTAGTAGACGTCAATCGGCTCGCCCTGGTAGGTCGCCGGAAGGAAGCGCCACTTCTGCACCGCGGCTCGCGCGGCGTCGCCGAGCCCCCACGGCAGGTCGCGCATGATCTCCGCCTCGTCGACCTTCCCGTCCTTGCGGACGATCGCGCGAATCACGACGACTCCCTCGATCCCGTTGTCCCGCGCGGAGCGCGGGTAGCTCGGGTTCACGCGGCTCACCACCTGCGGCTGCGTCCCTCCCGGCGGAACCGCCGGATAGACTCCGATCGGGTCCGGCGCCACCGTCTGCGGCGTCCATCCCGACATCGGCGTCTGCTCCGCCGGCGCCGTTTCGGACGGAGGAGGTGCCACCGTCGCCGTCGCCGCCACCTCGGGCAGCGTCCCCTGGAACGAGATCTCGAGCTCTTCCTGCGCCTGCGGCGCGAGGTCGATCGCGTCGACTTCCGCGTATGCGATCGTCCCGGCGTAGTCGACGGCGTAGAACTCGTGGTCCCGCGTATAGACCTTGACCTCAGCCTGTGTCGAGAGCTGTCCCACGACCGGATAGAAGAAACCCGGCCCCGCGTAGAGCGCCGTCCGTTCGGTGACGAACCCCTCGAGCGCGGGAAGCTCGCTGATCGCGCGCGCACGCGCCATCCGCCGCTCGTATTCCTTCTGCCCGGCGATGTAGCTCCGCTCGGTCCAACCGACCACCGCGTCGGCCGTCTTGATCTTCACCCAGACGCCCGACTCCTCGACGATCTCGACCTTTGCTTCACGCTCGATCGTCGCGAGCACCGGCGCCCGCGCCTGCGGCTCGGTCCGGATCCGCAGCTTCGGCGCGATGACGTAATAGTTGCGCGAGCGCACCTCGACGCGCGCTGGACGACTGCCGCCGAGCGTGAGCAGACCCGCGAGGATCAGCATGAAGACCATCCCGAGCAACAGGATGACCAGCATGCCGGCCTTCGCGGGCCGACGCACGGCGGCATTCGTCTCCGTCATCCGTCAGTGCTTCCGCTTCCGGCCGCCCATGAGCAGGTACATGACCGCCTTCTGGACGTGGAGCCGGTTCTCCGCCTCGTCGTAGATCACCGACTGCGGCCCGTCGCAGACGGCCGCGGCGACTTCCTCGCCGCGGTGCGCGGGAAGGCAGTGCATGAAGATCGCACCCTTCTTCGCCTTCTTCATCACCGCCGCGTCGACCTGCCAGCCGGCGAAGTCCTTGACGCGCTTCTCCTGCTCGCCTTCCTGGCCCATCGATGCCCAGACGTCGGTCTCGACCACGTCGGCGCCCGCGACTGCCTCTTCGATCGAGTTCGTGATCGTGAGCGTCGTCTTCGCCTTCGCGTGATCGGCCTTCGCGAGCTCGACGACTTCGGGGTTCGGCTCGTAGCCCTTCGGCGTGGCGATCGCGACGTGCATACCGACCTTCGCGCCGCCGTACATGAGCGAGTGCGCCATATTGTTGCCGTCACCGATGTAGGCAAGCTTGCGACCCTTCAGCCGGCCGAGATGCTCGAATGCGGTGAAGTAGTCGGTAAGGCCCTGGCATGGGTGAAGCAGGTCGGTAAGGCCGTTGATCACCGGCACGCTGCCGTACTCGGCCAGGTCGGTGACGGTCTTGTGCGCGAAGGTGCGCGCCATGATGCCGTCGACGTAGCGCGAGAGGACCTGCGCGGTGTCGCTGATCGGCTCGCCGCGACCGAGCTGGATGTCGCGCGCCGAGAGGAACAGCGCGTGGCCGCCGAGCTGGAACATGCCGACCTCGAACGACACGCGGGTGCGCGTCGACGACTTCTCGAAGATCATGCCGAGGGTCTTGCCCTTCAGCGCCGTCGCGTACTTCGCCGGGCTCTTCTTCATCTTCGACGCGACATCGAAGATCTCGGCCACCTCGGCCGCGCTCAGATCGTGAATGGAAATCAGATGCTTGTTCTTCATTGCGTTCTCTTTCTCCCACCCTTTCCGGGCGGGGGCCGAGCGCGATTCTACCCGAGGAGCGAGGTGCTTTTCGTAGGGGCGACGCGGTGCGTCGCCCGCGCCTCGATTCAGTATCGGGAGACGGGCGACCCATCGGGTCGCCCCTGCGTTCCTGCCCGGGACGTTTCGCGCAACCGCACAACTCGCCCCAGGTGCGGCCTCCTAAACCCTTCGCAGCCGCTCCCGCCGCCGTTCCAAGTATCATCGCTGCATGGATTTCCGCGTTCCCATGATCGAAATGGAGGTCACGGTCGCGATGACCGAGGCCGAGCCGCTGGTCTCCGTCATCTTTCTCTCCCCCTACTCGCACCGGAACGAAGGATACGAGACGGTCCACGAGTTTCTGAACGGCGATCGCTCGTTCTTTCCGATGAAGATGGGGGAGGTGTCGAAACTCGTCAACCGCGACCAGATTCTCTGGCTCCGGGCCCCGAGATTTCCCGAGGAACTGGCCTACGCGGCCGCCGAGGCGGACGTAATCCTCGAGATGATCGACGGGATGCGGGTGGAAGGGATGTTCGAAATTACCCGCCCGGTCGGCCAGTCTCGCATCTCCGATGTCCTGAACGACGACCGCGACCTCTTCGTCTGCCTTCGCGACGGCGACGAGAACTACTACGTCAACAAGCGGTTCATCAGGCAGGTGATCCTGAGGTAAGGAGGGCGAAAGGCAGGCCAAAGGTCATAGGCCAGAGGCCAAAGCAGGCGAAGGGCGAAAGGCTTTCACCGCGCGCCTGCCACGAGTCGCCGGCCTCCTTCAGAGCACGAACGCCCATCCCGGAGTGCGGACGTTTCGAGGCCGCTCACTCGCTTGTCCGCACGATTCGTGCGAACTGACCCGACGTCGTCCCGACAAACAACGCTTCGACGCCGTCGGACGAGATCGACCTGACGCGCCCCTCGAGTCGCGCGACTTCGATCGTCGCGCCATCCGCGAGTCGCACCTCGAGCACGCGGCCATCGTCGAGCCCGACGTAGACCGCGTCTTCCGACGCGAGCGGCCTCGGCGCGCTGATTCGCGCCGGCATCGCCACCTTCCAATGCGCTTCGAGCGTACCCCGATCGAGCGCGACGAGCTCCGACGATTCGTCCGTCACTAGCTGCGCGAGGACGAGGAGCTCGGTGAGCAGCGGAGCCCCCCACATATTATCGAGCGCGGCCGACGCCCGACACGACCCGTCACCACCATCGAGAAGCCGAACCTCCGACGCGGAGCTCACGACGACATCGCGCTTCTCGGCGGCCAGCCCGCGCAGCTCGTCGACCGGCGCGGACCAGAGGAGTGATCCGTCGGAGACGCGCAGCGCGTCGATCCGCCTCCCGCTGCCGGCGAGCAGCCTGTTGCCGGAGATTGCCGCGGGCATCAGTTCGCCCTGCCACGGGCGCCCCGATCGCACACGCGCCCAGCGCACCTGTCCTGTCGTCGAGTCAAATGACACGATCGCACCCGAAGGAGAAAGCGCCATCAGCGAGCCTTCAGCGTCGAAGATCGCGCTCGCCCCTCCCGGCATCGGGGCCTTCCACATCACCATTCCGCTCACGCGTGAGAATGCGTAGACGAATCCGTCCCGCACGGAATCCGTCGCCGCGCCGAGGATCGAATCACCCGAGGTGACGACATCGGCATGGAACTGTCCGGCGCGCGCGGCATGGTCGCCGCGTGTGTCGAGGTTCCACCTCTCGCGCCCGTCCGCGCGCTCGAACGCACGCACGACACCGTCGCACGACGCGACGACGACGACGGGCCCGGCGACCGCCGGGCGAGAGAACACTCAGCCGCCCGTGGTGACCGACCAGGCGACGCGCCACGCGGGCCCGGCCGCCGCAAGCGACGACGCGAGTGACGCGCAGACCGCGAGCGCCGTAATGAGATACCGTAGCACCCGGCCATTATGACGAATCGATCCATATGTTTCTCCCTCGCATCGTGCCTCCTGCTGGCCGCCACGCTCAGCCTCGGAGCGGGTCCGATTCCGCTCTCCGGGTTCGAGCTCGGTCCGGCGAAGGGAAATCAATCCAGCGCCACCATCTCTGCCGGAGCGAACGGCTTCCTCGTCGCATGGCGCGACACTCGTGTCGCGAGCAACGGCGAGATCCGAATCACGAGACTCGACGCGAACGGCGCGGTGACGAACCCAGCCGGCATCCTGATCTCTGCAAGTGATTCGACGCAGTACGGGGGCACAACACAGCCTTCGGTCGCCTGGACGGGCGAGCGCTGGCTCGTCGCCTTCGCGACTGCGTCGGGCCTCTCGATCGTCGCTGTCTCTGCGGACGGGAACCTCCTCGGAACACCGCATTTGATCGCTTCCGGGAACCTTACACCTGGCTATCGGCACAGTCTTCTCGCGGTCGGGGAGCGCGTCTTCGTTACCGGGATCTCGGCGGGCGGCGCCACCTTCATGATTCTCTCGGCGCTTGGCGACGTCCTCGCTCCTCCGCGGGTCGTCGAGTCGCACTCCAACGCCCGGCCTATTACCGCAATCCATGCGGCGAACGTGAACGGCGAGGTCCTGCTGCTCGACGAGTCGGCGTACCCGTGCAACACGTGTCCAGCCTTCGTCGCACATCGATTCCGGCTCGATGGAGTCGAGATCTCACGAACGCCGGTTACCGATCCCGCGAAGAACCACTTCGGCTACTCGAGACTGGGGACGCTCCGCGATGGCTACGTCGTCGTCGGCTGGAAGCAGAACGGCAGCGTGGAGTATCTGATGCTGTCGGATGGCGCGGCTTCGGTCTCGTCGAGCGGCACGC
>JAMPYE010000150.1 GCA_023700825.1 Thermoanaerobaculia bacterium
GAGACCGCCGGCAAGGGTGCCGGCGCTCCTGCGGCGCCCGGCGCCCCGATCGCAACGGTCGCTCCCGCCAGCGGACGGCCCGTCGTCGCGTCGTAGACCTCGCCCGTCAGGTAGCCATCTCCAGGCGAGGGGCCGACGCTGCTGCCGCCCGGGAAGAACGATTGCGCGTACGGTGCCACGAGGGGGCGACCCGCAGGATCCTTGACTGCGGTCGTCACCGAGAGCGTGAAGGCAGCGGGCGCCAGATTCTCCGAAGGCAGGAAAGTCGCTGTAAGGCCGTCGAGAGCGACGCTGCCGCCAATCGAACGGTTGTCGCTCGTCACGAGCGTGATCGAAGTGCCTACCGCGAGCGACGATGGATCGATATTCGCGGAAAAGTTGATAGCGATCGCGTTCGTAGCGTCGTCGTAAGAAGCGGAAACCACCGACGGACCCGATTCGCACGCGACGAGAATGCACGTCTCTGCCGCCTGCGACAGCGCGCCGTCCGATCCGATCGCCCGCACACGCAGTACGCGGTAGCCCGAAGGAGCCGAGAGCGGGAGCTCGATGCTGAAGCGTCCCGACGCATCCGCCGTCCTCGTGTACGACACGCCGTCGAAGTCGACTCGGACGCGGCCGTTCGGGACAGCCGTGCCGGACACGCTGAGCGTCGTTCCGCAAACGGATTGCGGAACCGGATCGAGCGCCGGTGCGGCCGACGGCGCACCGAACTCGGTCATGAAGCGCGTCACGACTTCCGTCGGAATCGTTTCCCCAGCTCCATTCGTCAACGACGGCTTGATGCGAACGACGTAGGCCGTCCCTTCGGCAAGAGGAACGGTCGGCGCGAAAGCAACGACCTCGCGATCCGCGAAGAGCGTTCCCGCGACAGGCTGCGCTGCTGAGCTCTCGACGACGACGCCTCCAGCCACCGAGCCCTGCCTCACCGCGTGAGTGAGGCCAACGAGAATCTGAGCGGAGACCGGCACGGAGACCGCACCGTCCGCCGGGAAGACGGAGTACGCCTCGCCCACCTTTCGGACCTCGAACGGGCCGGAGAGTCGGGTGACGCGAACCACCGAGACGGCAAGTCCGCCATCAGGCTCGATCACGCGCGCGATCAGCATGGTCGGGACGCCCGGTGTCGCGACAAGCGTCACCTCGGCGGAGTAGGTCGAGCCGCTGATGGCGGCGCCGACGCCGTTGACCTCGACTCGCGCGCCCTCTTCCGCATCGAAACTTCCGGAGACGGTGATCGTGGCGGCTGCCCCCGAGGCAAGCGTCGTGTTGTCGGCGGGAGAATCGATGCGGATGGAGGGGATGCCCGCGCCACGAGTAACTACGGCCTGTGCGGTCACTTCGCGGTTGGCGGCGTCGCGACCACGCACCGTGATCGTGTTCGCGCCGACGGTCAGCGCGGCGTCACGCACGACGAAGGTGCCGTCGGTATCCGAAACTCGCGTCGCGACCACCGAGCCCGAGCTCGCGATGATCGTCGAAGGATCGACGTCACGCCAGGTGCCCGAGACATCGATCGACGCGCCGCCCGTCGGGGCCGTTCCCACCGGCGACGTGATCGCGAGCGTCGCGTCGCGGATCGCGCCGGTGACGCGCCGGGTCGACGTCGCCGTGCGCCCCGACGCCGTCTTCGCGTGCACGGCGATGACGTTCTGACCGTGCGCGATCTCCACGCCTTGCGCAACGAAGGTTCGCGCCACCGAAGCATCCGGTGCTGAGAATGTCGCATCGACTCCGTTGACCGAGACCTCGGTGACGCCCGGCCCGACCGAGCCGGTCACCGTCGCCGCGGCGCCTGTCACGACCTGACCCTCCATCGGAGAGTCGATCGCAACGGTCGGAAGGCCGGTAACACGAGTCAGCCTCAGGTACACCGGATCGCCGATCGGCGCGCCGGCGCCGACGCAGACGATCTCGACCGCGTTCTCTCCTTCGCGCGGGAGCTGAACGTCGGCGCAGAACGAGCCGGACAGGACTTCCACCATGGTGCCGCCGACGCGCACTGCCTCGGCACTCGTGCGACCGGAGACTCGCGTCGACGTTCCGACGACGATCGCCGGTCTCGCAGGATCGGGATCAAGCCGGGTGATCGAGCAGCCGGACGATGCGCCTCCGGAGCCGATCGTGAACGTGCGCTCGAGGCGCGATTCGTTTCCGGCCGCGTCGCGTGCTATCGCGCGAACGACATGGCCGCCTTGCGCTGCGACGCTCGCGGGGGCGACCGTCGCAGTGCCGTCAACGGCAAGCTCCACCGACGGAACAGGAGTCTGCGCGTCCGATGCGTCGAGGGTTAGGGTCTGTGAAGTTGCAAGCCGGGCACCTTCTCGCAGTTCGGCTCCGTTGGCGAGGATCTTCAGAGCGGGCGGAGTGAAGTCCGCGGTGAGCTGGACCGCAGCCGTGGCGCTCCTTCCGTCCTTGCCGTTCGAGGTAGCACTGACGGCATGGAGTCCTTCAACGAGCTCCAGTGTCGTGCGGAAGTCTCCCGCCGCATCCGGAGTCAGGGTCGCCTTCACCACACCATCGACAGAGACGGTCACGGACGTGACACTTGCCGGAGTGATCACGCGCCCGAGGACTTCGGTTTTCGGGCGATTGGTGAGCGAGCTGTCCGGCGGATGCAGCAGAACGATCGCGGGGCCCGCGCCTTCGCGCGTGACGGTGACCTCTGCGCGGCCGGCGTTCCCTGCGTCGTCGCGTCCAACCGCGACGAGGCCGTTCTCACCGTACTCGAGTGGAACGGTCGCGCTGAACCCGCCGCTCGTCACAGTCGCGGCGATGCCGTTCACGAAGACACTCGTGGCGTCACCGCAGCTGCCAGTGACAACGACGGCGTCGGTCGCGAGCGCCGCCCCGGAAACGGGAGACGTGATCGTCACCGCGGGGGCGCTCTTGTCGACCCGGAAGGAGACGGTGTGCGAGCCGACGTGGCCGAGCGCATCGGTCGCGTTGGCGGCTAGAGAATAGGAACCATCCGCCGTGATCGCGGTGCCACTCGAGTACGCAGCGCCGTTCAGCGTAGCCGTGATCGTCGCGTCGGCGTCTGTCGCCCGGATCTCGGCCGTCACGTTACGATTGAACAGCGCTCCCTGATCGATCGGCGTCCCACTCTCGAGAATCTCGACTGTCGGAGCCGACGTCTTCACCGTGACGACGTACGCGAGCTCGCTGCTGTTACCGGCTGCGTCCGTCGCACGAAGCGTCAAACGATTCGTCCCTTCAGCGAACGGAACACCCGCGAGCGCGAAGACTCCATTCGATGGGACCGTGGACAACGCCGTACCGACGAGTTCGACCCGCGTTGCGTCGCCGCAGCTCCCCGTGATGGAGCCCGGCACCGTGCCGACGGTCGCCTCGTTCGGAGGCGAGAGGTTGTCGAGCGCGGGCGGCATCCGGTCGATCGTGAATCGCGTCGTCCTGCGCGATTCGTTTCCAGCGCGATCGACGGCCTCTGTCACGAGTACGTGCTCGCCGTCGCGATCGATCGCGGAGCCCGAGCTGTACGCACTGCCGTCGAGTGTCGACGTCACCGAGGCCTGCGGATCGGCGTCGACGGCGCGAACGAAGAGCCCTACGACGCGGTTGACGACCGTCGCGAGGAACGACGAGCCCCCTTCGGTGATCGCGATCTCCGGCTTCGTCCGGTCGATGCGGTAGCCGACCGCCGCCGTGGTGACGTGTCCAGCGGCGTCGGACGCTTCGACCAGCAAGTCCAGCAGTCCTTCTACAACGTTCGGAATCGTGGCAGTCCAGGCTCCACTCGTCAGAGTCGCGGGATACGCGACGGACGCGCCGCGAATCCTGACCTTCACGCTCACGAGGCGTTCGTCCGACGAACGCCCGGTGATCACGAGATTGGTGAGGTTCAGGCTCGCGCCGTGCTGCGGTGAGACGATTTCGAGTGCCGGCCCACGCGTGTCAACCAAGAGTTTCCGAGTGACGCTCGTCGTGTTGCCGGCCCGGTCACCGGCCGACACCGTCACTGCGTTCGTACCGTCGAGCAGCGGTACCGATGGGCTCGACCAGGACTTCGCGGCAGCGCTCACGACGCAGTCCTGGCCTTCGCTCACCGTATCGGGTGGGCCGACCCTCACCCACTCCGCGCCCTCGACGTTTCCGGAGAGCGTGACCTGCGCGGTTGCGAGGAGCTGTTCTTCCGCGGGGGACGTGACCGAGAGCGTAGGCGGCGTCTTGTCGATCTCGAAGCTCAGAGAACGCTCGGCGGACTGCCCCGAGGAATCGACCGCGACGACTCGAATCATGTGCGCGCCTTCGGCCGTCACGAGCGAGCCGGAGCGCCAGGCGTTTCCGTCGAGCGTGATGTCGACGCGCGGCGAGGGATCGAAGTCGTCGACGACCTGGACGACGGGAGTCAGGTCTCGATTCACGAGAATTCCGTCGATCATCGGGCGATCCGACTCGAGGATCGAAATCATGGGCGGGCCGCCGGCCGAGACCGGCTCGAGCGAACGGACCTCGAGATCGTCGAACCAGATGTCGCCTCGGCTTCCCGACCAGATCGCGACGCGGCCCGCGCGGAGTCGTGCCGTCGACGCATCCTCTGCGTGGATCTCGAAACCCGCCGGCTCGGGCTCGTTCTCGGGCCAGATCGACGCCGCGATGAGAGTAGCTCCGCCGCCCTCCGAGACGCGGATCCTGAAACGATGCCAGCTCGCCGGAGTCACCGCCTCGACCTTCGACGCTGTGCCGTCGAGAGGCACGAGCCCCACGCGGTTGGGAACGGCGGGACGCCGTCGCCCCGGACGCGGCGCAGAACTCCACGTATACGCGCCGAATCGCCCGTCACCATCCATTCCGACGAGGTAGTAGTCGTCGCGATCGGGATACTGCGAGAGCACCGCGAGACCGAGAAGCCCCTCAGCGTTCATACGCAGCGCGCGGCCCGTCAGCTCGAAGCCGGTCCCCGCGTCGAACGCGTGCGACAGGAGCGTGGAAAAGGTACCCGCGCGTCGCGCATCGACCAACTGCGCGCCCGCACTGGCCCGCGTGCCATAAACGACGTTCGACGGGACGGAGATTCGCGTCGGGTCGGACGCGGTCTTGAACAGCCCCGCGGCGACGGGGCCAGGCCTTCCGAGCGCCGTGTCGACCCAGCCATCGGGATTCGCGTTTGCGGCGTAGGACTCGAAGGCCTCGCGGTAGAGAACGCCCGGTGTGTCCTCGGCGGAGGCCGATACCGTCGCAGCGATCCCGAAGAGACTCAGGATCACTAAGGCGAGCAGGCCGCGGCATATTGCCCGCACCGATGTCGAGGGAGCGCACGCGGCCCGGTCGAGCCTTTTCGCCGAATCAG
Source organism: Thermoanaerobaculia bacterium (assembly GCA_023700825.1). Lineage (GTDB taxonomy): Bacteria > Acidobacteriota > Thermoanaerobaculia > Gp7-AA8 > Gp7-AA8 > JACPDH01. Next base: position 5,312 of record JAMPYE010000150.1, read on the forward strand.
GAATTCTCACATCCCTCGATGGAACACGCCGGTTCCCACCGAGGTACGATTCGGACATGGGAACCTGCGTGCATGAGGCCGTTGGCCGGGTCGTCGACGGTCGGATCGAGGTCGAATGCGAACGACTCGAAGAAGGGCGTCGCGTGAGCTTGTTCATCGTCGATGACCAAGGGGTGAACGTGACCCCGGAAGCAAAGCGCTTTCTCCTCGAGCAACACGCCGCGGTCGAGCGGGGCGAGACCGTTGACGCGTTGGAGTTTCTGGACGAGCTCAGGCGAGATTCGTTCGAAACCACGACGTGAACGTGGTCGCACTCTGGCATCAACGGCGAGGAGAGCTGCCTCCTCTTGCAGGGGAGCGCTGACCCTCGTGCCGTCATCGGCGCCTCGTTCGTACCAGGATCGTTCGTTCGCAGCTCCATTCCGGCCTCAGTCCCTTACCGATGTGTCGATGCGAATCGGGTCCGTCGACGAGAGGCTCGCGCCTCCACTCGTCTCGACGGCGCTGAACACGTAGACGCCTTGCCATGCGTCGCCAACCTGGACGTCGATCGCCTCCGAACCGTTAGGCTCGAGGTCGACGCCGAAGCCGACGACCTGCTTCACACGCCAGCGGCCCTTGAGCTCGCCTCCGGCCGTTCGTATCTCGATCCAGTGGCCGGCGAAATAGGGCGGCACGGCGACGGCGCTGCCCGTCTCGAGATGCGCGCCGCCGGATCCGCTCGCGGCGAATCCTGATCCGAGTGAAGGAAGCGTCGTCGTCGCGGTCACGCCTCCGTTGTCTGCCTTCAGCACACCGTAACGAGACGTGCCAACGCGCTGGACGATCGACCCGGCGCTACCGGGAAGGCGGCGCAACGATGCGCCGCCCGCGGCGCTCACCGCGGGTGGTGTGCTTCCGGTGAGTGCGTCGTAGTCGATCGCGATCGCGCCACCGCCACCGCCTCCGTAATTGGCGACCCCGAGGTTCCGCGCGCTGAGCTCGCCGCGACCTCCGAACTCGCGTGCGGTGATCCAGATGGAGCCTCCGGCGCCGCCGCTCCTAAAGGAGAGCGTGCCGTCCGCCTGGATCGCACCGTCGACGACAACGCGATCGGCTTGGAGCCGAATCACTCCGCCGCCGTCAGACCCGGATTCTCCACCACCGGCGCCGGCCTCCATCGGCCGGTACACACTGCCAAAGCTCGTCGACGCCGGAGTGTTCCACAGTCCTCCATGTCCGACGTGACTGCCGCCCGAACCGAGACCCGGTGTCGTGGCGCCCGGATAGCTCGTGCCTGCCCGAAATCCTCGACCCGTGACGTCGATTCCACCGCCCCGCTCGATCCAGACGTCGCCGGCGACGACCAGGTCGACCGCCTTGTTGTCGTGACTGCTTTCGTAACTCGCGTGCGTCACGGTCGCACCCGACAGCACGTAGAGCCCCGCAAGCCGCTTCGGATCGTTCACTGTGAGTGTTCCCGAAGCGAGCACACCCGGAGCTGACTGCAGGGCGACCCAATCAGGGTTCACGGCGTCGATGAGCACCGCCGCCACCGATTCGACCCGAATCGTGCTCTCCGAGTAGACCGGCGAGATGTCGTGCGCGCGAACACGGAACGTCCGGCTGCCCGGCTGCGCGGGCAGCAATGCAGTCGCCTCCGTAGCGAGCGACGTGGTCGAGAAGCTCGACGAATCGAATGTGTGAATCGGAAGGGTCGCGTCCTCCTCGAAGATCTCGAGCCTCACCACGCCCGAATCGTCGACCGCCGTGACTCCGAGCCGAAGCGGGTGGCCGGCGGGCACCGTTGCTGCCGCCGAGGGCCACGTCCAGGCCACCACCGGAGCCGTTCCGCCAGCTGCGGGGACAATGGTGATGCTCCGCGTCTCCCGCGTCGCATGGCCCTTCGTGTCGAGGACGGTGATGACGATGTCGACCGGCGTGTCGGCGACTGTTTTCGGCACAAGCCATGCGTACTGATAAGGCGGAACGCCGTCCGCCATGCTCGAGCCCATGATCTCGGCGGAAACCGAGGCCACACCTACGTTGTCGGACGCAACGACGGAGATGTTAAGCGGCGTTCCGGAAGCGTATCGGGAATCCGTGACGAACGGTTCGATGGTGACCGAGGAGATCGTCGGCGGAATTTCGTCACGAAGGACCGTGAACGCGAGTTCTTCGGTTACCACTACCGTGCCGATCTCGTCGACGATCTCCGCAACGATCCGCACGACGGCGCCTTCCTGCGCGGTGGCTAGCACGCCAACGTCGAACGGTTGCGTCGTGCTCGTTCCCGTGACGTTTCGCGCCTGTGTGACGCTCGCGCCTGTGACTGGACCGTTTGCGCGAAGTATGACCCGCTGCAGAGACTGTGCATCGGTTCCATTCACGACGACCTTGATCGTCGAGCCGCCAAGCACTTCAACCGGCTGGCCGCCCGCAAGCGAAAGGGTTCCATCGGGCGGGCCGTAGCCGGGAGCGAGGACCGGGTCGACGCTCGCGAGCCGGCCTGCCCGTCTGACCGTAACGGAGTCGAACCGGTAGACGGCCTGCCATCTATCGCCAGGTGAGACGTTCGCTCCACTCTCGAGTGCGATCGTCGCACCGTCGACCCCCACGATCTGCCAGATTCCCTTCAACGAGCCCGAAGACGTACGGACCTCGACAAATCGTCCGACATTCCAGGGCGGAATCGAGCTGCGATCGGTGACGATAACTCCGCCCCCACTCCCGCTCTCTGCCACTCCCGAGCCGAGCGACGGCAACTCGGTCGCCGCTGGCGCGTCGAGATTGGCGTTGTCGACGACCAGATCACCGAAGACCGAGGATCCCTTGCGGAACGTCACGATCGTGCCCGCCGCCGCGCCGCCCGCACCTCCGGCAGCGAGGATGTTGCCGGTCGGACTCGACCCCGAGCGGACGGCGACACGACCACCGCCACCGGGGGCATTGCGCGGTCCGCCGTCGGCCCGAATCGAGCCGGACCCGCTGAGAGCGGTGACATCGATCGAGATACTTCCACCGGAGCCGGAGCCACTTTGACTTGCGTACGGGGAGGGGCTCGGCAGAACACTCTGTCCCCTGCTCTCGATCGATCCATTGAGGACGAGGTTCGCGGCCTTGATGCTGATGACTCCGCCACCCGCGGCGCATTCGGGGAGATCACATTCGGCGCCGCCGTAAGGCCACCCGGCCTCCGCACCAGCCGCCCCAGGTTCGCGAGGGTTTGATACCGAGCCGTAGACGGCGCCAGCGAGCGCACTGGAGCCGGCGTCTCCCCCGCGCCCGCCAAAGCTGCCGCCAGCACCGAGATAGCTGGCGGCGATGCCCCACCATGTCCGGCCCAGGTGACCGGCCGAACCGCGGAAGCCCGAGCCCGTCGCGCTGATCGTTCCGTCAACGGTGATCGTATTTCCGACCCGAAGGTCGAGTCCGGGATACGTGAGCGCGGTCGCGGTGACGGGCGTCTGACGCTGTACGAGCCTTGCACCCTGAGCGACATACAGCGAACCGACCTCGATCGTACCTGCCGCTTCGAAGGTGCGGCCGGAAGTAATCGTCAAGCTGTCGGCATCGACGCGGCCCGACACGCGCGCGTTTCCGGCGGCAACGATGGCATCCCCTTCGAGATCGGTCGTGTCGATCAACCCATCGGCAGTTCCCTCGAGCAGCGAAGTTCGCAGAAGCGGTACGCGATAGCGTCCCCCATTCCGCACGATGACCCTGTCGAACTTCCAGTAGCCGCGGCAAGACGCGCCGGTCAACGGCGATGCAGGCGCGTCGCCTTCGAGAAGTAGTCGCGTAGCGTCGGGGCGGTCTGCGATTCTCCAGTCGCCGACAAGACTCCCTCCGACGGAGCACTCGACACGAGCACCCTCGATCCAGGCGGGGGTCGAAGTCGTCAGTGAGACTTCCGGCCATGCCGTGGAACCGACTTCGACGGTGCCGGGGGTGGGCAGAGAGGCTACGAGGGTAGAGAGCACGCCACCGTTGTCGATCACGAGCGACTCAGTCTGCCCCTCGCGAACGTAGACCGTTCCCGCGGAACCGCGATCGCTGTTGGGCTCACCCGAGATCGCGCCGTTCCCTCGAGCCGC
>JAMPYE010000151.1 GCA_023700825.1 Thermoanaerobaculia bacterium
GCCTTGCCTGCGAGTTCACGAACGAAAAAGGGCGGCCGCGAGGCCGCCCTTCCCGTTGCCGAGTGAAGCCGGTTAGTTGACGTTGATTCCCGAGAAGGCGGCGGCGACCGCCGCGCGCTCGGCAGACGAGGCGCCGTACAGATCGGACGCCGCGTTGAGTGCGGCGGCGCGGGCCGCTGCGAAGTTTGTGTTCGAGGTCATGTAGACGTCGAGCGCGCGGAACCAGATCTTCGCGGCCTTGTCGAGGCCGATGCCGCCCACGTTGCTCGAGTTGCACTTGCTCGTGCCGCCGTTGGCGAGCAGGTAGAACATGTGGTTCGCCGGGCCGGAGGAGTAGTGGACGTCGAGCGAGCCGAGCGTCGACGACCAGCAGGCGGGCGAGCGCCCGTCTTTCGCGGGATCGTCCATGTAGCGGAGCGCGCGCGTCTGCACGAACGTTCCGGTCGACCAGTTCGAGCGCCAGATGCGCTCGCCGATCCACCAGTCGGGCGTGTCGCTCGCGGATCCCGAGTAGAACTCGACCGCGGTGCCGAAGATGTCGGAGGTCGACTCGTTGAGGCCTCCTGACTCGCCGGAGTAGGTGAGGCCGGCGGTGCGCGAGGTGACGCCGTGCGTCATCTCGTGGCCCGCGACGTCGATCGAGACGAGCGGGTAGAAGGTCGAGGCGCCGTCACCGTAGGTCATGCAGAAGCACGAGTCGCTCCAGAAGGCGTTCTCGTAGTTGCGGCTGTAGTGGACGCGCGAGTAGGTCTTGGAGCCGTTCCCGTCGATTCCGTTCCGGCCGAGAACCAACTTGAAGTAGTCCCAGGTCGTCTGCAGGCCGTAGTGCGCATCGGCGGCAGCCGTGGCGACGTTGGTGTTCGTGCGGTTGCCGTCGCCAAACGTGCTGGTCGCGCTCGAGACGATCGAGCCGCCGCGGGTGCTGTTCGCCATGTTCAGCGTGTAGTTGCCGAGGCCGCTCGCGGCCGTTCCGACGCCGCGGCCGGTGTCCTGCATCGTCCACGAAGTGGTGGTGGGGTGGTTGACGTTGAGCGTCACGTCGCCCGACCACATCGTGCGGCCGGTCGCGGTCGCAGGCACGACGGCGGTCGAGCCGCCACCGCTGCCGGGCTTGGCGGTCTCGAGCGAGTCGAACGAGAAGGCGACCTCGCCGGTGTGCGCGTCGACGAAGAAGTCGTGCTGCGACGGATGCGTGGAGTCGTTCTCGACGAACGCGCGAACGTGCCAGGTGAGGCGGGTCGCTGCCGAGCGCTCACCCGCGGGGAGAACCGTGAGCGTCGCCGAAGGGCTGTCGTATCCCCCGACGGCGTTCATCCGCGCCATGGCGATCGAGACCGCCGTCGCCTCGGAGATGGCGGGAGTCGTGTTGACCTTGAGGTCCTTGCGCAGCGAGCTCGTCACGGTGACGCGGCCCTTCGAGTCGACGTGGCTGATGGCCTCGCCTTCGAAGACGCGAACACCGTCGACGAACTGGTCGAAGCGAACGTGCGTCTGGCCGAGCTGGTCGGTGAAGCCGCGCTTCTGCTTGAGCTCGCGGTCGGCGTCGACCAAGCCGTAGGCCTTCGCGTTGGCGCGGAAGTGGGCCATCGAGGCCTCGAATGCGCGAGGGTTGGCGTTTCCGTTCTGGGCAAACGCGGCGCCCGCTGCCATGAGGACGAGGATCGAGGCCGTGAGGATCTTCTTCATTAATCTCTCCTGAGTTTGTCGGTCGGCTCCGGGCCGATGTTGCCTCCCTATTACGCACGGCATGTACCAGACTGGCCTGTCGGTCTAAGTCGTTTGAATTCAGTCGATACGGTGAAGGCGGCAGTCCCGGTGGGTCAATAACCACCAGAGCGTGATCCCCCACGCGGGTCATTGTTTGGGCTTATGGGTCAATGCTGGATGTGGGGCGGCGAGGGTCCGGTGTCACCGATCGGGTACGGCAGCGCGGGTGTCTGGGCGGGTCTCCGTCGAGGATCGCCCTCGGGCGCGCGGGTCTCAGGCGCGGCCGCGGCTCTCGCCCGTGCCGATCCCACCAGCGATGACGTGGGCGACTCGGAGCGGCTCGGGGAGTTTCGAGTGGGTGGCGAAGCGCTTCACGACCCGCTCTGCTTCCGCGCGTTCGATGCCGACACGCTGCACCCAGACGCCAGCGAGCGGCTCCATCGCGCCGAGTAGCTCGACCATGCGCCACTTGCGCGCGCCGCCGCGGACGTGACCGAGCAGGGCGTCGCGCACCGCGTCGCGATCTGGTTCGTGCCGTGCGACGACGAGCAGCGGGACACCGAGTTCGCGGTGGATCGCGAACGCATCGACGACGTTGAAGCCCGCCATCGCGATCCCCTGCAGCATCACGAGTTGAATCTGCGGCGCAAAGCGCGAGCCGGTGAGGAGGCGGAGGATCTCGCGCGTCGCGTTCGCGCCGTCGCGCCGGACTTTGCCCGTGAGCACTCCGTCGAGCCGGTTCCCCGCGAAGACGACGCCGACGATCGCGACGTCGCCCCGGTGCGCTCGCGCGAACGGCGCATCGTCGAAGGCGACGACCTGCGAGATCGGCTTGCGCGCGCGCACGGTCGTTCGTCCTCCGTCAGGGAGCGATCGACTTGTACCGGATTCTGTAGATGTCGAGCCGCCCCTGCGATGCTCCCTCCCTGTGCGAGGTGAAGTAGAGCACTCCGGGTTCCGAGGAGTTGATCGAGGGCCCGAGGTTCCATCCGCCATCCACGTTCACCGCGCCGCCGAGCCTAACGGGAGCGCTCCAGCGCCCGTCGGTCAACTGCGTCGCGTAGAGGTGCATCTCCTCCTTGTCTTTCGGCTTGCGACTGAAGACCAGTGTGCGGCCGTCGTGCAGCCAGGCGGCATCGAAGTCGTCCTCCTCGGAATTCAGGGGCGACGGCAGCGCCAGCGCCTCGCTCCATCCATCGTTCGAGCGCGTCGCGACGAAGAGGTCGTGAAGCCCGAGGCCGCCGCGGCCGTCCGAGGCGAAGAGGAGCGTCGATCCGTCGGCGCTGAGCGACGGCGCCCACTCGTCCCCCTTCGAATTCACGTTCGCACCGAGGTTCTGCGGAGCGCCGTACTGCCCCTTCGCGGCGTCGAATGGCACGAAGTAGATGTCGTCCCCACCCGCTCCTCCGGGCCGGTTCGAGAAGAAGTAGACGCCACTTCCGTCGCGAGCGAAGAACGGGTCGAAGTCCTTGAAGCCGCTGTTGAACGGAACGGGGCGCGGCGCCTGCCACGTGCCGCCGTTCTCGACGGTCTCCCAGATGTCCCATTCACCGGGGCCGCCCGACCAGCCGATCGTTCCCCACAGCATCCGTTTCCCGTCGGGAGAAAAGGAGATGCGGATCTCCGTGTTCGCCGTAGAGACGAGTCCCGGCCGTACAACTTCGGCGTCGCCGGCAAAGACGATCGGGCTTCGGTCCGCAACGGCGAGAGCGATCGCGAAAAGGTATGTGGCGAGCATCGGACGCCTCCGTCGGGATCGTAGTCGGAAAGTCGGCGGCGCGAAAGCTTCGAACCGATCGCGAGCGGCCGTGCGGCGTCAGCCCTCTACACCCGCGCCGGAGCCCGCCGATCCGGTGACGAGCTTCCTTGCGAGCGCGATCGTGGCGACGAGCGCCCACGTTCCCTCCAGCACGACGAAAGGCATGAAGTCGATCATCCACGACGACAGGCAGGCGAGCGCGCCGCCGGCGAGGTTGAGCGCGATGTACGGATAGCCGTTTGCGCGCAGGAGGCCGAAGAGATTCAGGAAGAACGCGAGGAGCAGAAGGCCGACGCCGATCGATCCGATGAGCGTTGCGTTGGCGGCGGGAAACACGGTCAGGCGATGTTACCGATTGCGCCCGGCGGCCGCCATCCCGGCATGGCTGCCATAATGGGACTCCGTGCTCGACTCGTGTCTCGCCCTTGCAGGCATCGCGGTTCCGGCCCTCGTGCTCTTCCTCGTTCTCCGAAGGCTGGAGATCTCGATCGAGCCTCGGATCGCAGCTCAGTTTCTTGCGATTTCCGTCGCGTTCGTCGGTCCGGGGCTTCTGCCGGATCGCATCACGGTTCCGGTCGACGAAGTTGCGCGCGGCTACCCGTATCGCGGAGTCGTCGGCGAGGTCACGCCGAAGAACCCGCTCACGAACGACACGGCGAAGCTCTTCCTTCCGTGGCACCAGGTTGTACGGGAAGAGCTGGCTGCCGGAAGGCTCCCACTCTGGAATCGCTACTCGTTTTCCGGCTATCCGCTGCTCGGCAATGGAGAGTCGGCGCCCTTCTCTCCGTTCTTTGTTGCGACGATCTTCGTTCCCTTGCCCAAGCAGATGGTCGCCATGGCCGGGCTCAAGATCTTCGTCGCGCTCCTGTTCGCGTATCTCGCGGCGCGACAGCGGGGCCTGTCGGCGTGGGCGGCGTGCTTCGCGTCTGCGGCATTTTCGCTTTCGGTCTACCAGACCGTCTACCTGAACTACAGCGCCGCGACAGTCTCTGCGCTTGCACCCGCCGCGCTCTTCGCTCTGACGCTCGCCGTGGAGAGCAGGACGCGCCGTGCCTGCTTTCTCGTCTCTGCCGTCGTCGCTTCTCTGCTTGCGGCAGGGCATCCCGAGAGCGTGCTTCATGTCGCGGTCGGTTGCGGCGTGGTGCTTGCGGGGGACGCTCTCTTCTGCGCGGATCGCAGGTCCTGGCTTCGTGGATTCGGAATGGCATGCGCCGGTGCGCTGCTCGGACTCGCCGTCGCCGCGCCCGCGTGGATTCCCGTGCTCGAACAGGTACTTCAGAGCGCGCGATTCGCGGAACTGGCCTCTCACCGCGAGATGACGGAGCCGTTTCGCGTCGCCGCGGCCTGGGCGCTTCTCAGCCCTGACGCCTTCGGAAATCCGGCGCACGGCAACTGGTCCTGGATCTACAACTACTCCGTCGTCGCATCGTCGTACGCGGGGCTCGTCACGCTCTGCTTTCTCCCCGCGGCACTCGGGCGCGGTGTTCCACGCCGGATTCTCTGGCTCGCGCTCTCCGCGACTGCACTCTTCCTCGTTTGCATGGACTGGACGTGGCTGGGTGTCCTCAACGACGTTCCGCCGCTCTCGCTGGTGGCGAACGACAAGATGCGATTCATGGTCGTTCTCCTCGCGGCGATTGCGGTGGGCGGCGTTCTCGATCACCTGAATCGCGGCGCGATTGCAATCGCGCTCTGTTCGACTGCCGTTGCGGGCTGGCTTCTCGTCGAGCTCTTCCGGCAGCACTACGGAAGTCACTTCGGCGCATGGGCGCTGCTTGCCCCTGCCGGGCTCGCAGTGGTCTGGCTCGCGATCGCCGCTTCGGGCGCGGCGCGCGCCCGTGTCGTGATCGTGGCGTTCTGCGCGACTCTTGCCGAGCTCTTCGCGTTCAACGTGCCGTTCAATGCGGCCGTCGACGAGAAGTACTTCGTCCCGCGCCTGCCGATCGTGGAGCGGCTCCGTGCAATCGCGCCTCGAGAGCCCTTCCGCATCGCAGGCCACGACTGGGTCTTTCTGCCGAACAACTCCGCGCAGTACGGTCTCGAGGACATTCGTGGAAGCGATCCGATGGCGTGGGCTCCCTACGTGGAGTTCCTGAAGCTGGTTACGATCGATACGCCGGGCGCGGACGTGCGAAGGGTGGTCGATGCGGGATTGCCAGCGATCGACTTTCTGAACGTAAGATATCTCTTCACGGAGCCGGGCTACGAGGCGCCCGGAGGATGGACGCTTCGCTACGAAGGTGCGGATGGACGCCTGTTCGAAAACGAAGAGGCGTTGCCCAGGTTCTTCGCGCCCGAACGCCTTCAGCATGGAGCGGGCGAGCGCTGCTGTGCTGAGCTCGGACGAATCGCGGACTTTCGAAGCGTTGCGGTGATCGAGGAGGCGGGCGGGGGGAGGACCGACTCGAACGAGGGGCTTCAGTCGATCTGGTTGGAGCAGACGCGTCCGACGCGATTCCGACTGACGCTCGATGCGTCGAGGCCGGTGCTGATCGCGTCGAGCCAGCCTGCGACGCCCGGGTGGAAGGTGATCGTGAACGGCGAAGCGTCGACCCTCGTCCGCACGAATGGCGCCTTCATCGGATTCCGCGTCCCGGCGGGACGCTCGAAGGTCGTGGTCGAGTACGCGCCGACGTCTTTCAGGGCGAGCTGCGTGATCGCCCTTCTCGCACTCGGCGGGATGATTGCGACGTCGATTCGCCGACGGACGATCGACCGTTCCGTGCCCGGTTAAGCCAGTTGCCCATTTTGCCGGTGCCGGAATCGTGAAGAAGGGCGCGGCCGCCGTGTCCGCGCTGATCTCGTCACCTCGCGGCTGCGGCCGGGCTCTCGGGCAGTGTGGAGATCATGCAGTCGTCGGAATCTTCCCAAAATCGAATCCGTTCGTTTTGACGACCATGACCGAAAGCGAAGTCGTCACCCGCGGCAGCCATGGCTGGCGCGAGATCTCGCGCCAGCGCAAACGCGAGATCATCGAAGCGATCGTCTCCGGCTCGGCGACCCGCGGTCCCGCGCACATCGAGCTCGACCTGACGGATCGCTGCAACGTCGACTGCTACTTCTGCAACCAGCAGGACGTCAGGTCGAAGCAACAGATACCGCTCGAAAAATTGAAGCTGCTGATCGATGAGCTGGTGGCGACCGGTCTCGCCTCCGTGCGCCTGTCCGGAGGTGGAGATCCGTTGTTCCATCGCGAGATCGTCGACGTCCTCGATCATCTCTCGTCAAGAGGTGTCGTGGTCGACAACCTCACCACGAACGGGGTGGCGCTGACCGATACGGTCGCAAGAAGGCTGGTGGAATCCGAAGCGAGGGAAGTGATCATCTCGTTGAACGCTGCCGATCCCGAAGACTACCAGCGGATGATGCAGGTGAGGCCGGAGCTGTTCTCGAAGGTGCTCGAGAATGTCAGGCATCTCGTGGCGCTCAAGGGCGAACGAGTCGCTCCCGTCGTTGGGGTTCAGTTCCTCATCGACCGGGAGAACTTCCAGAAACTACCCGAGATGTACGCGCTGGGTCGTTCGCTGGGCGTCGACCGGGTGGCGCTCAATTCGGTCCTAGAGGTTCACAATGCCCGCATCAGCGAGGGCACTCTTCTGGGTGCGGATGACGCGGAAGCGGTGCGCCCTTACATGGAGGAGCTCGTGCGTCTCGATTCCGACGCGCGGTTGCTCCTCATGAACTTCCGGTGGGACAGCTGGAACCAGACCCTGGCTCGTGCCTACGAGAAGGCGGGGTACGCGCCGCCGGACCTGTTCCCGGTCGCGCCGTCCTTTCGCGATGAGAATGGGAGCTGCTTCTTCGGGTGGTACACCGCGGCGGTCACCGGAACGGGAGACATCTATCCCTGCTGCATGCTGATCAGTCCCTTCTTCCAGCCCCTTGGCAACATCCACGAGGGTACCTTCGACTCGCAGTGGAACGGCGAGCGCTTCACCGCCATGCGGCGGGAGATGCGTGACGTGATGGTCGACAAGAGGACGCGGCACTCACCGGCCTTGTTTCAGGTGCTGAAACGGGAGTGCGTCGAACCGCACATGTGCTGGTTGAAGAACGGCAACTTTCGTGGCGACGAGGAGTTCTACCGGGAGCTCGGCAGTTCGCTGGACGAGCTCCGGAAGCAGCGTGAGACCGGGCTGAGCTTCAGGCGATTCAAGAAGGTCTCGGTCGACTTCTTTCTCGATCGCCCCAGCCTGCGCCAGATCTGGGACCGGGTCCGCGACGGCTCGCGCCCCTTGCGCGTGTTCCTGAAGAAGAAATTCGGCTGGGACGTCACGGAACATCCCTGAATCGCCGCGGGGCGCCGCTCCTTTCGGTGCGAACCAGGGGCCCCTCCCGGGAAGCTCCCGTAGAGAGGGGCGCGCCGGACAGGAAGAAAGGGCACGGCGAAACGCCGTGCCCTCCGTGAACTCCAGCAAGTCGTGCGCTACTTCTTCTGGTTCGCGAGCAGCTCTTCCCACTCGGTGTGCATGAAGCCTGCCTGCGGCTTGTCGGTCCGCTCGTAGGTATGCGAGCCGAAAAAGTCGCGCTGCGCCTGCGTGAGGTTGAGCGGGAGGTTCGCGCTGCGGTACATGTCGAAGTACCCGAGGCTCGCCGACATCGCGAGAACGGGGACGCCGTGCTGTACCGCGGTGGCGACGGCGAGACGCCAGTTCGCCTGCGACTTCTCGATCCACGCCTTGAAGTCGGGGTCGAGCACGAGGTTCGGCAGGTCCGGCCTGCGCTGGTACGCCTGCTTGATCTTGTCGAGGAACTGCGCGCGGATGATGCATCCGGCCTTCCAGATGCGCGAGACCTCTCCGAGGTTGATCCCCCACTTGTAGTGGTCGCTTCCGGCGCGAATCAGGTTCATGCCCTGGGCATACGAGCAGATCTTCGACGCGTAGAGAGCGTCGCGAATCGCGGCGATGAGGGCCTTCTTGTCGCCCGAGTACTTCGGGAAGTTCGGGGGTGCGATCTGCTTCGACGCCTCGACGCGCTCGTCCTTGCGCGACGAGATCGTACGGGCGTCGACCGAGGCGTCGATCGTCGGCACGACGATCCCCAGGTCGAGCGCGCTCTCGGACGTCCACTTGCCGGTGCCCTTCTGGCCCGCCTTGTCGAGGACGAGATCGACCAGCGGCTTGCCGGTCTCCGGGTCCTTCACGCGCAGAGCCTTCGCGGTGATCTCGATGAGGAAGGAGTTGAGGTCGCCCTTGTTCCACTCGTCGAAGACGTCGGCCATCTCGTCGGCGCTCATGCCGAGGATGTTCCGCATCATGTCGTAGGCCTCGGCGATCAGTTGCATGTCGCCGTACTCGATGCCGTTGTGGACCATCTTCACGAAGTGGCCGGAGCCGCCCGTGCCGATGAAGGTCACGCACGGGCCGTCGTCGACCTTTGCGGCGATCGCTTCCCAGATCGGGCGGATGCTCTCGTACGCGCCCTTGTCGCCGCCCGGCATGAGGCTGGGGCCCCAGAGGGCGCCCTGCTCGCCGCCGGAGACGCCGGAGCCGATGAAGTTGAAGCCTTCGCTCTTGAGCTGCTTCTCGCGGCGCTCGGAGTCGACGAAGAACGAGTTGCCTCCGTCGATGATGATGTCGCCCGGCTCCATGAAAGGCTTGAGCTGGTCGATCGTCCAGTCGACCGCGTCGCCCGCCTTTACGAGCAGGATCGCCTTGCGCGGGCGCTCGAGCGATGCCATGAACTCCTGCGGCGTCTTCGTCGGAACGACCTGCTTGCCTGCGGCGCGCTGCATGAACGCGTCGACCTTCTTCGGATCGCGGTTGTAGACCGCGATCGGGAAACCGTTGCGCTCGATGTTGAGCGCGAGGTTCTCGCCCATCACGGCGAGACCGACCATTCCGATCTTTGCTTTGCCTGACATTGATATCTCCTCTCA
>JAMPYE010000152.1 GCA_023700825.1 Thermoanaerobaculia bacterium
CGCGCCTGCTGGATGTCGTAGAAGTCGTGCTCGCGCTCGCTCTCGAACTCGTACGGGTCGTCACCGGGACGCGAGCCGCGGCGATGGACGACGACGTGCTCGACGAAATCGAGCTCGCGAACGGCCTCGTCGATCGTCGGCTTGAGCGAGATCTTCTTGCCCCGGCGGAAGGTGAAGTCGGAGCAGACGATGACCTTCGCGTGCGAGTCGATGATGCGCGCCTGCAGCGCAGCGGTCCCCATGCCGGCGAAGACGACCGAGTGGATCGCTCCGATGCGCGCGCAGGCGAGCATGGTGATGATCCCCTCGGGGACGAGTGGCATGTAGATGATGATGCGGTCGCCCTTGACGACACCGAGGCGGCGGAGCGCGTTCGCAAAGCGATTCACCTCGCGGTAGAGGCGGTTGTACGTGTACGCGTGCTCGTCACCGTTCTCGCCGACCCAGAGCAGCGCGGCCTTGTTGCGGCGGTCGCTGTAGACGTGGCGGTCTAGGCAGTTGTACGTGGCGTTGAGCTTCCCGCCGGCGAACCAGGAATGAGTGGGAGCCTCGAACTCGCAGACCGTCCTGAAGGGCTCGATCCAGTCGATCCCCTTCGCGCGTTCCGCCCAGAACTCGTCGGGGTTGGAGAGGGCGTACGCTCGGTCGATCTCGTCGTTAGGCAGGTACGCCTCCCGTGCCAGCCAGATCGGAGGCTTGATGACGACCTCGTCTTTCGCGAGTTTCTCGATGGCGGCCTGCTGCGTTGCGTCGAGCTCGATGGTCCCGTCTTTGCTCATTCCTCTGGCCTCCGGGGTCTGGAGTGATCTCGCGCGCGTGGCGCGGCACGATTTGTTTACGCCCGCGGGTAAACGTCCACGTGTGAGGATAGTCACAGGCCAGTGTACGCGGAGCGCGAAAGCGAAAGCGTTCGCACCTCACATCGCGGCGCCCGTCGCTCTCACATCTTCGCGCGCAGGTACTGGTTCGGCCACGCGACCTCGACGTCGAGCTCGCGCGCGGCGTGCAGCGGCCAGTAGGGATCGCGCAGGAGCTGGCGCGCCAGGAGCACGACATCGGCTTCGCCGCTCGCGACGATTCCTTCCGCCTGCTTCGCTCCGGTGATGAGGCCCACGGCTCCGGTCGCGATCCCTGCGTTCCTGCGAATCTCGCGCGAGAACGCGACCTGGTAGCCGGGCCCGAGAGGGATCTTCGCCGTTGCCACGTTGCCGCCGCTCGAACAGTCGACGAGGTCGATCCCGAGTGCCTTGGTCCGCTTCGAGAAGGCGATCGACTGCTCGACGTCCCATCCGCCCTCGGCCCAGTCGGTGGCGGAGATGCGAATGAAGAGGGGGAGCTCCGCGGGCCAGGCCGATCTCACCGCCTCCACGACCCGGAGCGGGAAACGCATCCGGTTCTCGAGCGAACCGCCGTACTCGTCGGTTCGATGGTTCGAAAGGGGCGAGAGGAACTCGTGCAGCAGGTAACCGTGGGCCGCATGGATTTCGATGACCTCGAACCCGGCGGCGAGCGCGCGCCTCGCGGCGCAGACGAACTGCGCGACCGTTGCATCGATGTCGGACGAGCTCATGGTGCGAGGGACTCGATATCCGTCGGCAAACGCGATGTCACTCGGAGCGAGCGGCTGCCATCCTCGCTCCTCGTCGGCGAGCCCCGAGCCCTTCAGCCACGGAATCTGCGTCGACGCCTTGCGTCCCGCGTGCGCGAGCTGGATCGCGGGAACCGCACCCTGCGCTTTGATGAATGAAGCAACCGGACGGAACGCCTCGGCGTGCGCGTCCGACCAGATCCCCGAGTCGTCGGGCGAAATGCGCCCGATCGGATCGACGGCCGAGGCCTCGACCATCACGAGCCCAGCCCCGCCGACGGCCCGGCTTCCAAGGTGAACGAGATGCCAGTCGGTCGGCATCCCGTCGATGCTCGAGTACTGGCACATCGGCGAGACGAAGATGCGGTTGCGGAAGGTGATGGAGCGAAGAGTCAAAGGCGAGAAGAGATGGCTCATGGTGCTCCTTTTGATTGAGAACTCGAGGTCAGGGATAGGGTAGTTCAATCGCGTACGCTCAGCGACCGAGGATGTGGAGTGCGCAAGCGTAGCTTGCGCCCTTCTTTGCGGAAACGTCAGCTTCCGCGAAGTGGTCGAACGGGAATTGCCGAAGCTGCGCTTCGGCGAGGAAGGGCGAAAGCTCCGCTTGCACACTCCCCACGAGAACGGGCGGCCGCTTGCGCGACCGCCCGTTCTCGTGTTCGCTGACTGGAGTGAAGAGCCCTACTGCCACCCGGCGTCGGTGATCTTCCGCTCGGTGACCTCGCCGTACTTCTTCGCTGCCTCGCGAATCGCGGCGGCATTGCCGATGAAGACGAAGGTCAGGTCGGACTGCTTCGGATAGACCCGCTCGATGACCGACTTCGCCCCTGCGCCGGTGACTTCGCCGATCTTCCTGCCGTAGTCGTCGACGTCGCCGCGGCCGAGGTTGAAGGCCTCGATCTCGGCGAGCTTCGCGGCGAGCTGATTGCCCGTCTCGAGGCGCGGCGGGTACTGACCGGCGACATAGGCCTTCACCGACGAGAGCGTCGCCTCGTCGATCGATGCCTTGTGCAGCCGGTCGAGAGTCGCGAGCGAGAGGTCGATTGCCTCCGCGGTCGATTCGGTCTTCGTGAACGAGCTGATCGCGATGCTGCCCGGCACCGACTCGCGGTCCACGTAGCAGCGCGCGCCGTAGGTGAGGCCGGTGCGGATGCGGAGCTCGCTGTTGAGCATCGAGGTGAAGCGGCCGCCGAAGGCGGTATTCACGAGGTCGACGGCCACCGTGTCGGGGTCCTTCCTCGCGATGCCGACGTTTCCGATGCGGAAGTAGGTCTGGGTCGCGTCAGGCTTGTCGACGAGCAGGACGCGGCGGCCCTTCTGCATCGCGGGCGGCGCAATTTTCGGCATCGGCGCCGCGGCCTTCTGCCAGTCGCCGAACGCGTTTTTCACGTCTTTCGCGAGCGCTTTCGAGTCGAAGTCGCCGACGAAGACAAGAATCGTACGATCGGCGCCCGAGTTGTTTCGATACCACTTCACGACGTCCTCACGCGTGATGGCGGCGAGCGTGGTCTCGCTGGCGCTCCGTCCGTACGGATGTCCGCCGAAGAGGAACGCGTCGAAGTAGTTGTCGATGACCGCGTCGGGCTGATTCTCGCGCGCGGCAGTGATGCCGTCGATCGTCCGCTTGCGGAGCTTCTCGAGCTCTGTTGCTTCGAAGCGCGGCCGGCGCAGCGCGTCGGCGAGGAGCTCGAGCATGAGGGCGCGGTCGCGGGAGAGGAACTCGCCGGAGACGACGAGCGCCTCGCGCCCGGACTGCGTCGCGAACGTCGCGCCGACGCTGTCGGCCGCGCCCGAGAACTGGAGCGCGTCGCGATTGCCGGCGCCTTTCTGCATCAGCTCGGCTGCGAGGTCGGCGGTGCCGTCCCTGTCGGCGGGATCGGTGATGCCGCCACCCGCGACTCGCGCGTGGAAGGCGATCATCGGCACGTCGCGCTTCTCCATCAGGAGCAGTTGGAGGCCGCTGCCGAAAGTGATCCTCTCGTACTTCGGGAGCTTCATCGACGCAGTCTCTGCCACGGCGGGAAGGCTGATCGCCAGCGCGGCGGCGATTGCGAGTATGTGGGTCCGGATCATCGCGCGGCCTCCTTGGACTCGGGTGTGGCAGCGGGCGGAGTGAGCACGCCGACGGTGCGGTTGGTGTTGCGGAAGACTCTTGCCGCGACCTGTTTGATCTGCTCCGCGGTCACCGCTTCGTAGCGGGCGGGCGCGGAGAAGAGCGCTTCCCAGTCGCCGCGGAAGACCTCGTTGCTGCCAACGGCCTGTGCCTTTCCGCTGATGGTCTTCAGACTTCGCCAGAAGTCGGCGACCTGGATGTTCTTCGCCTTCGTCAGTTCGGCCGCGGTGGGGCCGTCCTTCCCGATCTTCGCGAGCTCTTCGTCGAGAATGGCCTCGGCCTTTGCCGTGTCGGCGTTCGCCGAGAGAGTCATCGCGACCCACGCGAGGCCAGGATCGAAGCCGCGATCGAGAAAGCCGCCGACGCCGAGCGCGATCTGCTCCTGCTCCACCAGGCGCTGGTGGAGTCGCGAGGAATCGCCGCGGGTGAGGATCGCGAAGAGAAGGTCGAGAGCCTCAGCGTCGGCGTCGCGCGCCGAGCCGATGTGATAGGCGATCTGAACGAGTGGGACCTGCGCGTCCTTGGTGATCGTCACGCGGCGCTCGCCCGTCTGCTCCGGCTCGACGGTGCGGACCGGCTCGGGGGGCTTCTGCGCCGGAATCGGCTCGATGTACTTCTTCGCAAGCGCGAAGACTTCGTCGGGGGTGACGTCGCCGACGACGATCATCGTCGCGTTGTTCGGCGCGTAGTAGGTGCGGAAGTAGTCCTGCAGGTCCTTCTTCGTCCAGCTTTCGATGTCGCTCGGCCAGCCGATGACGGGGAACTGGTAGGGATGCGCGACGAACGCGGTGGCCTGCACCTGCTCGTTCAGCAGCCCCTGGTTGCTGTTGTCCGTGCGGAGACGCCGCTCGGAGTAGACGACGCCGCGCTCGCTCTCGATGATCTTGTCGTCGAAGGCGAGGTGCTGGATGCGGTCCGCCTCGAGGTCGAAGATCAGTTCCATCGCCGAGCGCGGGAACCAGTTCTGGTAGACCGTCACGTCGCTGGATGTGTAGGCGTTGTTCGCGCCGCCGTTCGCTTCCATGACGCGGTCGAACTCGCCCGGGCCGTATTTCTTCGCGCCGTTGAACATCATGTGCTCGAAGAAGTGGGAGAGGCCGGTGATGCCGGGGCGCTCGTTGCGCGCGCCCGCCTTGTACCAGATGTACATCGCCACGTTGGGGATGTCGCTGTCGGGCCAGACGATGACCTTCATGCCGTTGGCGAGAGTCGTCGTGCGTACGTCGCTTCCCGGTTTCGACTGGTTCGTAGGGGGCGCCGCGAAAAGAGAAGTTGTGATCAGGAGGGACAGAAGCGCGAGCATGCGTCTTGCGTGCATTGAGACTCCAGAAATCGGTTGGAAGAGGCGGGGCGACTGCCGCGCGCGGGCGCCCGCGAGGGATTCTAGCCGGTCGTCGCCGGCAGGAACTGTGGCGAAGCTGAAACGATGACCTGCCCGGGCGTGGACGCGGCGATGGAGGAACTGCTGCGGGCTCGCTGCGCAAGAGACTGCTTCCGGAAGCGCCCCCGTCGCGCTCACTCGTGTCGCCGCAGTCGTTGCAGACCCAGCGCTTCCACCAGCGCCTTCCCGGTGCGTTCGACGGAGAACTCCAGCGCAATTCTCCGACCTTCCCGGCCAAGTGCCTCTCGTCTGGCCGGATCGTCTCTCAGCATGCGCACGGCCGCGCAGAGAGCGTCGGTGTCTCTCGCCGGAACCCGGATCGAGGCCTTACCCTCCGGATCGAGCGCGCGGTTCGCCCCGATGTCGGACACCACCGCCGCGCGGCCGCAGCTCATCGCTTCGAGCGTGGGGAGACCGAAGCCCTCGACCTCGTCGGACATGCTCACGAAGAGATCGACACTGCGCATCACGTCGGGCACGAGAGCCGGGGCCACGTCCACATGCCATTCGGCGTCGGGCCAGAACTGCAGCTCGGCTTCCTCGACGAACTGGGTCAGCCGCACGAGCTCGATCGGCGGGGCCTCGGTCCGGAGAACCGAGAGGCCGCGCATTGCCCGCTCGACGCCCTTGACGTCGAGGTCCCATCGTCCGGCGAGCAGCACGCGGAATCGCGAGCCATCGGCCAGCCCGGAAGGCGAAGGCGAGAAGAGCCCGGTGTCCAGCGGCTGAGGGATCCAATGGCATCGCTGTGCGTACTTCGTGCTCACGAGCTCGGCAAGATGCGGGGAAACCGCCAGCTTGACGGTCTTCTTCGCATAGAGCGCGTCGATCGCGGGCCATTCCTGGCGCAGCGGCTCGTAGTTGCCTTCGAAGCACTGGCAGAGATGGGCGACCACGGCGCCCTCGATTTTCTCGGCGATCGGGAGCGTGTGATAGATGGTCGCGACCGCGATGTCCGCCGGGCCGATCGCCGCGGGGGACATGTCGGGCACCTGGCGATGGAGAGCCTCGGATCCCGGATACCAGTTAGGCGAAGGCTCGGGAGAGACGACCTCGGCATCGTAGCCGAGCGCACGGAGAGCCTCGACGTGCTGAAAGACGACCTTCACTCCTCCGTACAGAGCGGTGCCGTTGAGGATGTAAACGATCTTCATGCGCGAGGTTTACATCCAGTTGTGGCAATTGGCGCAGATGGGCAGAAGCTCGAACTGACCCTCGAGGTGGATGCGGCGGAGCCGGTCCAGCGCGCTGCCGGACCAGATTCCCTGGAGGGTGTCGCCGCTGGCGACGTCTCCCACGATCAACTCGTCTTCCGAGTCGTGGCAGCAGGCCGAGACCTTTCCGTCTGCGTGCACGGAGAGATTGCGCCAGAGCATCCTGCACGGCTGCCGCCCGGCCGGCGCCGCGAGCCCGTCGACACTCCGGTCGGCGACCTTGCCCGACCAGTCGTTGTACTCGTTGATGCGGATTTCGTCGTCTGCCCTGAGGTGCGGCGTCCACCTCGAGAAGAACTCGTCGATCTCCGCGCGCGTCTCGTTCATTCGGATGATCCGGAGGACCAGCTTGGGCCTGGGGGACGTCCCTCTCATCTCGAGGAACCGTCGCACGTTGGCCTCGACCTTGTTCAGGTCGCCGCCGACTCGAACCGACGCGTAGGTCTCCGGAGTCGTGCCGTCGATCGAGACGACGATTCCCTCGACTCCCAGGTGCAGGACCCGCTCGATGTTCCTCTCGTTGAGAAGCGTGCCGTTGGTGAGCATCACGATCGGCCGGATGCCTTTCTGAGCCGCGTACTCGAGCAGCTCCGCCCACTTCGCATGAAGCATCGACTCGCCGAAGCCCTGCGGGAGAAACAGGATCCCGTTCTCTCCCGCGACCTGGTCGGCGACGACCTTGAAGAGGCTCGGGTCCATGAGGGTCTTCGGTCGCGACGTCGTGGGGACGGGGCACATGATGCAATCGAGGTTGCACGCGGCCGCGAGCTCGACGGCGACCTCGAACGGGAACACGACACCGTTCCAGTTCCGGGGATCGCCGGAGGCCAGGCTCGAGAGCTTGGCCTCGACGGCAGCGAGCTGGTCGGCCGGGATCACGTCTCCCAGCCCTTCCTTCTCGGCGTGGGTTTGCGGCAGCGATGGATCGGGTACTCGACTGGACATTGTGATCGTTGGCCCTCTGCGATGCCGCCGCCGGACGCTTTCGAGGGAGCCGCAGCCGGCTGCCAGTTCAACGGCGACATCCGCTCCGTCGGCCGGCGCGACACTTTCCGCTAAACCGGCGCCTCATTCGGGATAATTCCGACGACCGGCTGCCGCGTCATGGGGTCGAAACCGGCTCTCCGCCCTTGCTTTGCGGCGGGGCAGGCGCGCATATCACGTAGAAGCCCGGCACGAAGAACGCAGGATCGGGCTCGCGACCGATCGAGCGCAACTCGGCGGCCAGGCGCTCTGCCCCGGAGGTGCGAATCTCATGAGCCGGCTCGATGGACTCGATTCGCCAGCCGGTCATGTCCATCAACGACCGCAGCGCGTGCTGCGTGAAGAAGCGCAGGTGCCCCACGCACGTCAACCCGAAGTAGAGGTAATCGAATCGCCCGGCGAGAAGGTCCGCGGCGATCGCGCCGTGGCCCGCGTTGGGAATCGCGATGATCAGCTTGCAGCCGGGCCGTGCAACGGCCTTCAGGTTGATCAGGAATTGCCATGGATCGAACAGGTGCTCGAGAAAGTCGCCCGCCAGGATGCAGTCGAAGGTCTCTCCGAGCGAGAGCAAGGCATCCTCCGCGTTGCCGGCGACCACGCGATCGAGTCGCGTCGCCGCGACGGATGCGGCCGCGGGCTCGAGCTCGATTCCGACGACGCGCGCCCCGCGAGAGCTCTTGACCTGACTGCCGAGCACTCCCTCTCCGCAGCCGAGATCGAGCACGGACTCGCGGCCCGGGGGGATCAGGGCACAAAGGTCCGAACGATCCTGCGCGCGAAGGGTGACCCATCGATGCACGTAGACGTCGCCGAGAATCGCAACGCTGCTTCCTGCGCAGACGCTGCTCGTCGGTCCCCTGCGCCGCAGAAGCGTCGCGGTTCGCGTCAGCGCAATCCCCGGGTCGCCGGACGTCCAGCTCAGGAGTTCAGCGCCTCCGGTCTGCTGCCGCGCGAACTCCTCGAACTCGCGGAGCGTCAGGTACGGCGGATCGGGGTGGCAGAGCTGTCGAGGCTCGAGGCCCTCATTGGTGACAGGCACGACGAAGTCTGCTCCCGATGCTTCAAGCCCCTCCACGAGCCTCGCCACCAGGCTCGCTTCGGTGACGACGTGGGAATCCGTGACCAGGAGCACGAGCTCCGTGCCGACCCTCGCAGCAATCTCCCGCGCCTCGTCACGCGGAGAGAATCGAACGACGACAGGGCGCAATCCAGCGGCGGAGTCGAGCAACCTCGAGAGGCTCTGGCTCTGTGCGAATCGTTCCTCGAGAGCGGAGCTGCCGATTTCCGGGAACAGGATCGTCAGGCTCATGCCGGGTCAGTCCCGCCGTCGTCGCGCGTCTTCGCGTAGATGCACTTCCGGCAGATGAAGTCGTCGGGAGCCTCGTCGATGCCGTAGGCCCAGCGCCTCATCTTCGAGAGTTGAGGTCCCGACATGACCTCGTGCACGGATTGCTCCTTCAGGTTGCCGACCACATAGTCCTCGTTGTAGTCCTGGCAGCAGAGGATGCAGTTTCCGGAGGGGGTGATATGGAGATGCTGGATCGGCCTCGACCCGATGTTGTCGCATCCGGCGAGCCTCTTGTGGTCGGGACCGGTCGAGAGGCCGAAGCCGAGATATCCGGCACGGTCCATGATCGAGAAGCCCTCGACCTTGAATGGCGTGTTCCGGAATCGATCTTTGATCGCTGCGAGGTCTTCGGCGTGCGTGCTGTCATCCTTGCCGAGCACCAGGATTCTCATCTCGTCTGATACGGGGGTCGAGGCAATGTAGTCGAGGTTCTTCAGCACCACCGGAAGATGGTCGGCGCCGCGCTCCGCCTTGTACCGCTCCCGATCGAGAGTCGAGAGGTTCACCCCGAGGTAACGCAGGCGTCCCGACTCGAGGATCTCGTCGACGCGCTTCGGCGAAAGCCCGGAGCCGTTCGTGAGTACTGCGACCGGGAGGTTCGCGGCCATCAGCTCGTGGCAGTGCCGGACGAATCTCCGATCGACGGTCGGCTCGTTGTAGCTCTGCAGGAA
>JAMPYE010000153.1 GCA_023700825.1 Thermoanaerobaculia bacterium
AGGAGGTCGGAGAGCTTCCGGACGAGGTACTCCTCGTACTCGTGGAGGCGGCCATCGGCGAGGACGAGCCTCCACATGGCTCTCACGATCTCGAGCCTCGTCGCATGATCGGCGCCTTCGCGAATCCTGCTGGTGAATCCCCAATGGTCGATCGTCTCGGCCCGGGTCTCGCCTGCGCGCGCGACGATCGTAGCCGCCTGCTCGCTCGTCAGCCCGAAAGTCGCCGTCATGGTCTCGAGCAGCTGCGCCTCTTCCCTCTCGGAAAACTGCTCGTCGGCGTGCGCCAGCTCGAGCAGGACGCCGGCCGTGGCGAGCGCGACCGGGTTCTCCGGCTCGCCGGCTGCCGGCGCCACGAATCCGCTCGAGCGGAGAATTCGTACGAGAGCTTCGAAAGGCACGGGCGGAGTCTAGCAGAACGAATCGCACCCGGAATCGGGGGGGCTGGAAACGTCCGGCAAACAGGAATGAGAGGCCCCCTCGAATGCGTTTTTCGGGTTCGAACAGGCAATCCTCGCCTGAGCAGGAAAGGAGATTCAAGCAGTGAGAGAAACCGGCACAGTCAAGTGGTTCAACGACGCAAAGGGATTCGGCTTCATCACCTCGGAGAGCGGACAGGACGTCTTCGTCCACCACACCGCGATCAAGGCGGAAGGGTTCCGGACCCTGAAGGAAGGCAGCCAGGTCGAGTACGACCTTGCCGAAACTCCCAAGGGGCTCCAGGCATCGAACGTCACCCCGCTCTGATTCACGCAACCCCTGAAACCAAACCAGCGAGCGCCCCGAAAGGGGCGCTTCGTTCTTTGGGGGCAGGCGGAAGGCGAGAGGCGATCAGCAGGCCGGGGGGATTTCGGATTTCGAATTTCGGATTTCGGATTTGGCTTCGCCTGTCTGAACGAGCGGCGGCTTCAAAGTTTGACGTTGCAGCTGCCGCATGCTGAAAGCGCAAAGCGCGAAGCCGAGAGATGCAGGCACTCCGTCCACGAATCGCCCAGACTGGCAGAGCCAAATCCGAAATCCGAATTCCGAAATCCTCAAATCCCGTTCGATTTCAGCGCGAAGCCGATCATCTTGTAGAGGAGCCGCGCGCCGACGTTGGCGTCCCACTCGTCCGAGCCAGGGGCCACTTCGCAGAGGTCCAGTCCGACGATCCGCTTTTTCGACTTGAGTAGCGCGCGGAGCAGGCCGATCGCCTCGTTCCAGCTCAGTCCGCCCGGGACCGGCGTGCCGGTCGAGGGGCAGAGCGTCGGGTCGAGACCGTCGATGTCCCAGGAGAGATAGACGTCGTTCGGCAGCTCGGCGACGATGTCGTACGCGGTGCGCGCGAACGGGATGCCGTCGTCACGCCGGATCGCGAGGTCGGAATCGAAGTACGTCACGATCCGCCCCTCGGAGGCGGTGATCATCTCGTCTTCGCGGTTCGAGAGGTCGCGGACGCCGACCTGCACGAGCTTCGAGACGCCTTCGATCCTCGTCATCACGTTGTGGAAGATCGATGCGTGCGACCAGGTGAACCCTTCGTACGCCTCGCGCAGATCGGCGTGGGCGTCGAGATGGAGGATGCCCATGCCCGGGAACCTCTCGGCATGCGCGCGGATCGCGCCGAACGGAACGGCATGGTCTCCCCCGAGCGTGACGGCCATCTTTCCCTGGTCGAGCAGCTCGCCGACGCGCCACGCGACCCACTCGTTGAGCTGATCGCCGATCTCGTTGACGCGCGCGAGGTTCGATTCGAGCTCTTCGTCGCCGTCGATGGCGCCGCCGACCTCGATGACGGGAATCGCGAGCTCGCTTGCCTCGCTGTTCCAGTCGATGACCTGCTGGTCGGGGGGCAGCATCGCGATGCCGGCCTGGTATGGCCTGCCAGTGTCGCGGTCGAAGAGGTCGACCTGCTTCGACGCCTCGAGGATTGCCGCCGGGCCTTCCGACGTGCCGCCGCCGTAAGACGTCGTCGCCTCGAACGGCACGGGGACGATGACGACGTGGGCCTCCTCCGGCAACGTCGGAAGCCCGAAGATCCCCGAGCCTTCGCCCGCGGCCGCGTCAGGATCGAATCCACGTTCACTCATGGTGCCCTCCCGAGCCCGGTTGTCCCGGCGCCGCTGGGCGGCGCAGCATTATTCTCGCTCATCGTACGCCCGGTATTCGACCGGAGGCTAAATTCGGCCGTCGCTCCGCCCCATGTGGAGTGCGCAAGCGCAGCTTGCGCCCTTCCTCGGCGGAATCAGCACCTTCCGCGCTCCTGATCACGATTCACCGCCGAAGCTTCGCTTCGGCGAGGAAGGGCGAAAGCTCCGCTTTCGCACTCCACATGAGGCCTCTCCGGCTGCTCGGGCCTATGGCCTATGGCCTCTGGCCTGCCTCACCACAAACGAAATCGGCACTCTCGCATAAACGCGAAACGAGAACTCGGTCGAACGGTCGTCGATCCAGTGCAGCCTCCCCTCGGCGGTGAAGGTCAACTTCTCCTCGATCGGGAACGAGACTTCCGCGCCGAGCTCTTTGTAGTCGCGCTCGGGCTCGTAGAAATCGGGCTCCGTTCCGGGCGATCCGTAGTTAGGGTCCCCCTCCGCGGCGAAGAAGTCCTCGCCCTGCCAGACGACGCCGAACAGGCGTGTCCGTTCCCACGGCTGGACCGAGAGCTCCAGCCAGATGCCGTCACCGTCGGTGGGACGCTCGGGGTGTGCCTCGTCTTCGGTCGTCGTGCTCAAGAGGTACATCGCGCGAACTCGCGACTGGCCGACGATCGGGAAATCGTGCGTCCAGCGCGCGCCCGGCGCGAAGACGACGTTGTTGTAGACCTCTTCGCCCGCGTCGTAGAGCTGGCCGCCGACGTGGAAGCCGTGGATCTGACCCTCGAGCCCGAAGCCGGCGCCGAGCTCCCACGCGGCGACGACACCGTAGTCGAACGCCTCGCGGTGCTCCGGCGTGTTCTCTCGCTGCCAGTTGATGAAACCGTCGAACGACCAGTCGTCGCCCGCCGCCACATACTGCATGCCGCTCTCGACGGGCCGCGTGAGCTCGAGCGTGCTGACCTGGATCGGGTCGATGAGCCCGTGACGCCGCTCGGTCTGGAGCGTGCCTAGAATGAACGTCGATCGCTCGCCCGTACGGTAACGGAACGAGAGGATCGGCTCGGAGTCGTTCGGGTCGTCGTCGCCGCCACTCCGAACGTCGGCGTACCCGCCGGCGAGGATCGTGATCCGCTCGCCGACCGGAACCTCGAAGAACGACAGGAGCTGCCCGCCGAGGATCGTCTCGCCGTCGCGATACGGGCCGCCGACCTCGGTATTGTCGCCGTAGAAACGGACGTCGTTCGTCCAGCGAATGTCGCCGATGTCGGCCGCCGAGGCGGCGGTTGTGAGGAGAGTGAGTGCGAGCGCGGCGAGTGCCGCTCCCCTAGTCTTCTTTCTTGGCACGCGAGAGCGCCTCCTTGAATTTCTCCTCCAGGATCTTCTCCCGGTCCTTCTGGCTCGCCATCTCCTTCTCGAAGCGCGACGCGAGCTCCGACTTCTTGGCGTGAACCTCGCCCACCATCTCCTCGAGCGACTGGTTTTTCTTCGGATTGACGGGCGCCTTGTGCAGCAGTACCTGGCCGCTCTCGCGACTCACGACGATCCATGCGGCGCAGCATGGGCAGGTGATTTCGATGTTTTCGGACATGGGCGGAACTCCTTCAAGCGGCGATTCTAACGGAGGAAAACAATGAATGCTGAATGCTGAACGCAGAACAGAAGAACGTAGAAAGGCGCGCAAAGAGGTTTCGGCGTTTCTACATTCCTCTGTTCTGCATTCTGCGTTCTGCATTCATTGTTTGTCTCCCTCACCCGCCTCCCCGCTCATCGTGGTACCAGTCCGACTCCTCCATCCCGAAGGCGTCCGCCAGCCTCGCGCGCTCGAGGGCGTCGTCGGGAGCGCCCTCGTGAATGACCCTGCCCGCGCGGATGACGACGACTCGCGACGCGTGGCGCCTGATGAGGGCGAGGTCGTGCGACGCGCAAACGATCGTCATGCCGCACTGCATGAGGTCGCCGATGATCTTCGACAGGCGCGCCGCCTGCCGAAGGTCGAGAAAGCTCGTCGGCTCGTCGAGCAGCAGAATCCGCGTCCGCTGCGCGAGCGCCGAGGCGATGAAGACGCGCTGCAGCTCTCCCGCGCTCATCTGCATCGCGGTGCGATTCGCCAGCTGCAGGGTTTCGGTCTGCCGCATCACCTCCTCCGCGATTTCGTGATCGTGCGGCGTTTCCCACTTCAGGAGACCGAGATGCGGCGTCCGGCCGAGCAGCACCAGCTCTTTCGCGGTAAAGCCGAAGGCAAGCGGAGGGCGCTGCCAGACGCCGGCGACGCGAAGGGCGATCTCGTTGCGCTGATAGGTCTCGAGATCCCGGCCTTCGAGCTCCACCGTCCCCGACGACGGGCGCAGCAACCCCTGCATGAGTCGCAGGATCGTCGTCTTGCCGGCGCCGTTGGGCCCGACGAGGCCGACGAAGCTCCCGGCCGCGACGTCGAACGAAACGTCGTCGACGATCGGCGTGCCGTTGTACGAGAAGGTGACGCGACGGAGCGCGGCGATGCTCATCGCCCCCTCCTTCTCATCAGCGAGACGAAGACCGGCACGCCGATGAAGGCCGTCACCACGCCGACCGGCAACTCGTTCGGCGCGAGCAGCGTGCGTGCCACCAGGTCGGAGATGACGCAGAGCGCGGCGCCGGAGATCGCCGCGAGCGGAATCAGCCGCCGGTTGTCGACCCCTACGGCGAGCCGCGCGACGTGCGGCACGACGAGGCCCACGAAGCCGATCGTTCCGGCGAGCGTCACGACGGTCGCCGTCAGCAGGCTCGCTACTCCGTAGAGGACGAGCTTCGAGCGCGTGACCGAGATACCCACCTGCTCGGCGAGCTCTTCGTTCACCGAGATCGCGTTCATGTGCCAGGCGTGCCCCATGAGCACGAGTGAAAGCACCGCGACCACTGCGGCAACCGGACCGACCATTCCCCATTCCGCCGAGGCGAAGCTGCCGAGGAACCAGAAGAAAAACGACTGCAGCTCGTCGGGTGCGATGAGCGTCAGCATGAGGCTGAGCGCCGCGTTCGCGAGCGACGTGAAGACGATGCCGGCAAGAATCGTCGAGGTGGTCTCGAACGAGAAGCTCGCGTGGGCGATGAAGAGGACGACCGCGATCGTCGCCATCGCGCCGATGAACGCGCCGGTGGGAACCGCGAGCGCGCCAGCGACGCCGACGAGCACCGTCGCCACCGCGCCGAGGGCCGCGCCGCTCGAGACGCCGAGGGTGTACTCGGAGGCGAGCGGGTTGCGGAGCAGCGACTGGAAGCAGAGCCCGGCGAGCGCGAGCGCCCAGCCGACGACGACCGCCGTGACGAGGCGCGGGGCGCGGATCGATCGGACGATCATCGCGGTCGTCGCGTCGACCGAGCCGGGGTCGAGAACGGCGCGCAGCGCGTCGCCCGCGGGCACCGGCGCCGAGCCGTTCGCGAGCGACGCGACCGATGCGGCGACGAGCAGTCCCGCGGCGATCGCGATGCTGATCCAAAATCGCCTCACTTCGCGCTACTCCTCCACTTGGGCTCGCAGACGCCCTTCGGGAAGAGCGCCGGATGCAGGTTCGCTGCGAGCTCGCGCAGGCCGATGACGAGCCGGTGCGACGGGCGATCGATCGTCCGGCTGTCGATCATCCGGATGGCGCCTTGCTTCACGGCGGGAATCGCGGGCCAGCGCCCGAGCCACGCCTTCCACGCTTCGAGATCCTTCGCCGGGTTCATCGTGCTGACGACGATCACTTCCGGCGCGAGTGCGATCAGCCCCTCGGCCGAGAGCCGCGGGTAGGGCGCGGGATTGCCTTTCGTCACCGACTCGCCGCCCGCCATTCCGATGAGCTGGTTGGTGAACGAGTCCTGCCCCGGGGCGATCACCGGGTTCATGTCGAACGCGAAAAGAACGCGCGGGCGTTTCGCGCCCTTCGTCGCGGCGGAGACGCAACCGGCGACGCGGTTCATCTCGGCCACGAGCTGCTTCGCTTCGCGCTCGCGCCCGGTGTGCTTGCCGAGGTCGAGGATCGAGCCCTGCGTCGTCTCCCAGTAGCGGAGGTCGAGCACGACGACGTCGATGCCGAGACGCCGGAGGCGGGCGATCACCGCGGGAGAGTTCCCGTCGCTCGTTGCGACGGCGAGGTCGGGGCGGAGCGCGACCGTCGCCTCGATGTTGAGATTGTTGAACGCGCCGACCTTCGGAAGCGCCTCCATGCCAGCGGGGAAGTCGGTGTAGTCGGTGACGCCGACGATCCTGTCCGCCAGGCCCAGCCCGTCGAGCACCTCGGCCGCGCTCGGAACGAGCGTGACGATGCGCTGCGGCTCGGCGGCAGCGGCCGGGACGGCGAGCAGGGCGAGAGTCAGAAGCAACGCGCGGCCGAATTGAGAATTGAAAATTGAGAATTGAGAGATGGCGAAGGAGAGTGTGGCGCAGACACTCCTGTCTGCGCGCGGCGCAGAGCGCCGCAATACCCGGTCGGTGTCTCGCGCCGTTCCTCCGGATTTCGCATTCCGCATTCCGAATTCTGCAATCGATTCGGCCGCCTTCGGCGGCGCGCAGGCAGGAGTGCCTGCGCCACATCGCGCGAAGCGAACGGAGATGAAAGGAGATAGCTTCTCTGGTCGGACTGACGGGAAACGAACTGACGGGCCGCAATGCGGCATGGCTGAACCTCCTGGATCCTCGAGGGGGTTGCTCAAACTGTTCCTCGCCCGAAGGTTTCCTGACTTGCGACGTCCTACTTGCCGCACCTTCCCGGGGTCTTCCTGGACCCCAGTGGTCGAGCGCGCCATAAAGCCCGGGCGCGCCTCGCGGCGTTCGTTTCGCTCACAGTAGCGGGCCTGTAACGGATTCACACCGTTTTCCCTTGCGAAAGCGAGGCTTCAAATTGAAAAGAACGAATCTATCTGCGGGCGGTTAAACCACTCTGCAGGGGGGATGTCAAGGCGTCATGTGGAGTGCGAAAGCGAAGCTTTCGCCCTTCCTCGTCGAAGCAAAGCTTCGGCGGCGGTCCCGCGCAACGAAAAGCAAACGGGCGACCCACCGGGTCGCCCCTACGAACGAACCACCGGTATTCGTAGGGGCGACGCGGTGCGTCGCCCGTTCGTTGCTCGAACGTGGGAGCGGTAGCTGCGGCTTCCGCCGAGGAAGGGCGCAAGCTTCGCTTGCGCACTCCACATTACTCCACATGGGTCAGGGCTCCGGCTCCGGCGCGGGAACCGCGATTCCGCGGCGCGCGAGCAGGAGGTTCGATCCCGAGTACACGGCCAGCGCCAGCCAGATGAAGGCGAACGCGACGAAGCGCTCGTGGCCGAACGGCTCGTGGAAGAGGAAGACCGCGAAGAGGAACTGGATCGTCGGCGAGATGTACTGCAGAACGCCGACCGTGGCGAGACGCAAGCGCTGCACGGCGTGCGCGAACCAGAGCAGGGGCAGCGCGGTGATGATCCCGGCGAGACTCAGGAGGATGTCGGTTCGCAGGTCGATCGCGCCGAAGGCGATCTTCCCCGCCACTGCGAGCCAGGCGAGGTAGCCGCCGGCGAGCGGCAGGAGGATCGTCGTCTCGATGGTCAGCCCCTCGAGCGAAGGGACGCGCGCGAGCTTGCGAACGAGCCCGTAGAGGGCGAAGGTCACGGCGAGGATCAGGGAGATCCAGGGCACGGTGCCGACGCTCCAGGTGAGCCACGCCACGCTGAGCGCCGCGATCGCGACGCTGACCTTCTCGGCCGTGCGGAGGCGCTCGCCGAGGAAGGCGTAGCCGAAGAGAACGTTCACCAGCGGATTGATGTAGTAGCCGAGGCTCGCCTGGAGCAGGTTGCCGCTGGCGACCGACCAGATGAAGACGAACCAGTTGACCGCGATGAGCACGGTCGACACGACGAGGTAGAGCACCATTCGCCGCGAGCGAAGCACGTCCCGGATCGAGCTCCAGCGGTTCTTCGCCGCGACGATGATCGCGAGGACGAGCACCGACCAGACGATCCGGTGCGCGAGAATCTCGGGCGCCGGAACGTGGCCGACGAGCCGGAAGTAGACCGCCACGAATCCCCACCAGCCGTACGCTGCGACACCGTAGAGAAGGCCGGTGACGTGGGGGGAGCGGGGTTCGGAGGACATGGCCGCGGGTGAGAAGGATTTTGAAGAGTCCTCGATTCCTGGGAGTCGCAGAGCGTCGCGGACGCGGATCGCGAACGGGGAAAACAATGAAGGCAGAACGCAGAATGCAGAACGTCGAATGTAGAAGGAAGAGAGTGGCCCCCGTTTCTACATTCAACGTTCTGCATTCTGCATTCATTGTTCGGACTCTGCGCGCCCACGCGTGAGCCCCGTCACCTTGCCTCCCCTCCCTCGCCGCGATAGCATCGCCCGGGCGAATGGCTCGCCCGCGAATCGGGGTTTGCGCGGGGCCACAGGTCGAGACTCGATCCAACCGGCTCCCCATCTCTCAATTCTCAATTCCCAATTCTCAAATCTCCCCTGGAGGAACCATGGCCAACGGCATCATCCGCATCCCGACCCCCGTGAACGAGCCGGTCCGCGCGTACGCTCCCGGCTCCGCCGAGAAGGCGTCGCTCAAGAGGAAGCTGAACGAAATGCTCTCGCAGGAGATCGAGATCCCGCTGATCATCGGCGGGAAGGAGATCCGCACCGGGAACATCGCGAAAGCGGTCTGCCCGTTCGACCACAAGCACGTCCTCGCGACCTACCACCAGGCGGGCGGGAAGGAAGTCGCGATGGCGATCGAGGCGTCGCAGCAGGCGTGGAAGACCTGGTCGGAGATGCCGTGGACCGATCGCGCCGCGATCTTCCTCAAGGCGGGTGACCTCCTCGCCGGCCCGTGGCGCGACACCTGCAACGCCGCGACCATGCTGAACCAGGCGAAGACGGTCCATCAGGCCGAGATCGACTCGGCGTGCGAGATGATCGACTTCTTCCGCTTCAACGTCCATTTCATGCAGCAGATTTACGCGCAGCAGCCCGAGAGCTCGCCGCAGACGTGGAACTACGTCGAGTACCGCGCCCTCGAAGGCTTCGTGTTCGCGATCACGCCGTTCAATTTCAGCTCGATCGGCGGCAACCTGCCGACCTCGGCGGCGATGATGGGCAACGTCGTGCTCTGGAAGCCGGCGTCGTCCGCCGTCTACTCCGGCTACTGGATCATGAAGCTCCTCCAGGAAGCGGGACTGCCGGACGGTGTCATCAACTTCCTGCCGGGCCGCGGCGGCGCGG
>JAMPYE010000154.1 GCA_023700825.1 Thermoanaerobaculia bacterium
ATCTTCAGGAACGAGTAGCGCGCACGATTCGCAGGGGCACGGCACGCCGTGCCCCTGCAGCCCGCGCTCCCTCCCGCCATCCCGAGCGAAGCGCCCCCTGTCCCCCGGCTGAAGCCGGGGGCTACCGATCCCGTGCCGCTCCGCGGCACCGAGCGGGGCGCGCGAACTACCTCTCGTCTCTCGCCCGTTCGCCTCTCGCCCTTTCGCCTCTCGCCTAACTGTCCGCCAGCGCCCGCAGGTGTCTCACCGCCACCGTGATCATCGCGAGATCCATTGCCGCGACACCGCGGAGATCGCCGATGAACTGGTCGATGCGCGCCATCACGCCGGGTCGCGCCGCAAGCCAGCCGGTGACCGCGTCGCTCTGGTTCGATCCACCAGCCTCCAGAATCTTCGACGCGATCCTGCCGTGGCAGGCGTAGGCGTCCTCGAGCAGCGCGTCGGCTGCGGCCTTCTGCCACGGGCTGTCACCGCCACCCGAGCGTGCTGCCGAGTAGAGACGGTCGAGCTGAAGCCTCTGGCCGAGCGCGAAATAGACGCGTCCCACATCTTCCGCGGAGAAACCGCCGTCGAGCGACATGCGAACGATGTCGAACGCCGCGGCCAGTTTCTGAAGGCTCGCCAAACGCAGCGCGAGATCGGTGGGCAGCCCGCCCAGCTCGATGTCACGCGCCCTCGTGCGGACCTCCGCCCAATCACCTTCCCCGAGCACGCCTGAAAGGGCGATGTGAAGCGCTGCAATTCGTGGCCGGAACTGGTCGATGCAGGTTGCGGTGTCGAGCACCGGATAGCGCCGCAGAAGCCAGAGCGTGGAGCGCTCCACGAGACCCGCGATCTCCAGCATCATCTTCGTCTGGACCGCGGCCGGCACCTTGTTGTCGAGCGCCTCGATCGCGTGCCAAAGGGTCTGCAGGTCGAACGCGTCGCGCGCAATCGTGTACGCCCGCGCGACGTCGCCCGGGCTCCGCCCGGTCTCCTCCATCATCTGGTGAAGGAAGGTCGGGCCGACGCGGTTGATCATCGCGTTCGTGACGCAGGTCGCGATGATTTCGCGGCGCAGGCGGTGTTTCTCGATCCCGGCGCGGAACTCCTTCTGCAGAGGCTTCGGGAAGTACGCCACGAGCTCGCGCTCGAGCACCGGGTCGTCCGGGGCATCCGAGGCAAGGAGCTCGTCGTAGAGGTGAATCTTGCTGTAAGCCAGCAGGATCGCGAGCTCCGAGCGCATCAGGCCGAGGCCTTCCGCCCGCCGCTCGACGAGCGTCTCGTCGTCGGGCAGCCCCTCGATCGCCCTGTCGAGCCTTCCTGCGCGCTCGAGGCTTCTGATGTACCGGCTCTGGAGATCGAGAGCGGCGACGCCCAGCGCTTCCGCCGCGGAGATCGCCTGCGTCTGCTCGTAGTTGTCGCGCAGCACTAGCCTGCCGACCTCGTCGGTCATGTCGGCGAGAAGCGTGAGCCTGCGCTCGGCGCTGAGCTCGCCCGCGGCGACGAGGCTGTCGACGAGAATCTTGATGTTGACCTCGTGGTCCGAGGTGTCGACGCCCGCCGAGTTGTCGATCGCGTCGGTGTTGATCCTTCCCGCGCCCGTGCGGCGTCCGGCGAGAGAGAACTCGATGCGGCCGCGCTGCGTGCAGCCCAGGTTCGCTCCCTCGCCCACCACCTTGCAGCGAAGCTCCGTGGCGTCGACGCGTAGCGCGTCGTTCGCCCTGTCCCGCGCGTCGGCCTGGGTCTCGTCGCTCGCCTTCACGTACGTGCCGATCCCTCCGAGCCAGAGCAAGTCGACGTCCGCCGTGAGCATCACCCGGATCATGTCGTTAGGCGCCAGCGTGTGCGACTCGAGCCCGAAGCGCTCTTTCACCTCGTCGGACACGGTGATCGACTTCAGCTTGCGATCGAAGATCGCCCCTCCCTTCGAGAGCACCCCGGCCGAGTAGTCCGCCCACGACGACCGCGGCAGGTTGAACAGCCGCTCGCGTTCGGCGAAGCTCGTCTCAGGGTCGGGATCCGGATCGACGAAGATGTGCATGTGATTGAACGCGCCGACGAGCTTCGTGTGGCGCGAGAGCAGCATGCCATTCCCGAAGACGTCGCCCGCCATGTCGCCGACGCCGACGCAGGTGAAGTCGGTCGTCTGAATGTCGATCCCCGCGCCGTGCTCGCGGAAGTGTCGCTTGACCGCCTCCCACGCCCCCTTCGCGGTGATGCCCATCTTCTTGTGGTCGTAGCCGACGGAGCCGCCCGAGGCGAACGCGTCGCCCAGCCAGAAACCGTAGTCCTTCGAAACTCCGTTCGCGATGTCGGAGAACGTCGCCGTCCCCTTGTCCGCGGCGACGACCAGGTACGGATCGTCAGGGTCGAGCCGCACGACGTCGCGGGGCGGGATGACGCTGGCACCGGCGAAATTGTCGGTGATGTCGAGCATGCCGCGGAGCAGCGTCTTGTAGCATTCCACGCCTTCGCGCTGGAACTCCTCGCGGCCCGCCGGCGGACGCTTGAGCACGAAGCCGCCCTTGGAGCCTACGGGCACGATGACGACGTTCTTCACCATCTGTGCCTTCACGAGCCCGAGCACTTCCGTGCGGAAGTCCTCGCGGCGATCCGACCAGCGGATGCCGCCGCGCGCTACCTTCCCGCCGCGAAGGTGAACCCCTTCCATCCGCGTCGAGTAGACGAAGATCTCGAACATCGGCCGCGGGCTCGGGAGCTCGGCGACCTGTTTCGAGTCGAGCTTGAAGGAGAGGTACTCCTTCCTCTCGCCCTTCGCGTCGCGCTGGTAGCAGTTCGTGCGCAGCGTCGAATCGACCAGGTTCAGATACCTCCGGAGAATCCGGTCCTCGTCGGCGTTCGTGATCCCCTCGAGGCCGCTTTCGATCTGCTTGCGGATTCCACCCGCCTCGGCGCGCTGCTCCGGAGTGAGCGAGGGATCGAACTTGAGATGGAAGAGCCGGACCAGGTCGGCGGCGATCGACGGGTGGTTCGTCGCCGTCTGCTCCATGTATTGCTGTGAGAACGCGATCCCGGTCTGACGCAGGTACTTCGTGTAGGCGCGGAGGATGACGACCTCATGCCACTGAAGCCCCGCCTGCACGACCAGCCGGTTGAAGCCGTCGTCCTCCATCTCTCCCTTCCAGACGCGGCGCATCGCCTCGCGGAACGTCTCGCGGATGCCCTCGATGTCGATCGGGAAACCGTAGGTCTCGAGATGGAAATCGCGGATGTGGACCTTGGTCGTCGCCGCCGGGAGATTCACGTCGAACGGAAGCACGAGGCTGACCTTGAGCCCCATGTTCTCGAAGTGCGGGATCATCTCCGAGAGCGTGAGAACTTCGCCGCCGTGGATCAGCTTGCAGCGCAGTTCGCTCCCGTGGGCAAGCTGCCGCTCGTAGAGGTCGATCTGCAGCTCGCCGGTCGCGAGCAGGCTCTCGATGCCGTCGATGTCGATGACCGCCTCTTCTGCAGAAAAACGCTCCTGGAAGGCGACCGGAAAGGCATCGCCGTAGCGCTTGCAGACCTCGATCCCCTTCTCCTCGCCATGTCGCTCGACGAGCTCCAGCCGGAGGTTGTCGCTCCAGGTGCGGGCCGCGTTCGCGACGCGCGCTTCGATCCGCTTTGCGTCGAACTGCGGGACCTTTCCCGGTGCCGTCCGAACGATGAAATGTCCGCGCGCGAGGGGCGAGTCGGTGATCTGCGTGTAGAAGGCCGTCACCGGCCCGGAAAACTCCTCTTCGAGAATCACACGGATCCTCTCGCGGACCGCCGACGAATAGCGATCGCGCGGAACGTACACGAGACATGAGACGAAACGCTCGAAAATGTCCTTGCGGACGAAGAGCGCGATTCTCTGTCGCTCCTGCAACTGCAGGACTCCCATTGCGATCTCGAAGAGCTGGTCCTCGGTGATCTGGAACATCTCGTCACGCGGGAGCGTCTCGAGGATCTGCGCGAGCGCCTTGCCGTCATGGCTGGTGGCTCCTAGCCCGGCGCGTTCGATCGTGCGCTTCGCCTTGTGGCGAAGCAGCGGGATCTCGTGGACGCTCCGACTGTAGGCCGCAGACGTGAACAGGCCGAGGAACCGGTCCTCCCCAAGAAGGTTGCCCTTCTCGTCGAAGTACTTGATGCCGATCCTGTCCATGTGGACGGGGCGATGCACGGTCGAGCGACTGTTTGCTTTCGCGACGATGAGAAGGTCCCTGTTCCTCGCGAACGCGCTGAACTCCGGGGCGAAGGGCTGCACGCCGCGCTCTTTCGACTCCGCCCGCACGTTCCGGAGCACGCCGAGGCCGGAGCCGTCGACGATGCGGAGAAAGTCCTTCCCTTCCTCGCTGTGGAACGTGTAGCGGCGATAGCCGATGAGCACGAAGTTGTTGTCGGCAAGCCAGCGCAGGAATTCGACGGACTCGTCGAGCTCGTCCTTCGGCGTCGGGGCGTGGCTCCTGACCACTCCTTCGATCACCTCGAGGAGACGCCGGCGCATCGGTTGCCAGTCGGTGACCGCGGCACGGACGTCTTCGAGCACCGACGCGACGTCCTTCCGGATCGAGGCGAGGTCGGCCTCCGACGTCTCCTGGTCGATCTCGACGTGCATGTACGACTCCTGCACGAGCGTGGCGCCCGCGGGGGCGGTGACGCCGTCGCGGGCCAGACCGACGCGGCGCCCACTGGCGTCGCGATAGATCGAGAAGACCGGGTGAATCACGACGTGGACGTTGCGGTCGAGGCGGCTGAACTCGGCCGTGACCGAGTCGACGAGGAAGGGCATGTCGTCGTTGGCGATCTCGACGACCGTGTGATTCAACGTCCAACCTTCGCGTTCCTGCGATGGATTGAAGATCCGGACGATCGCCTCCCCGGGCTTGCGGGTCTCGGCGAGCTGCCAGAGCGTCATCGCTCCGCCGAGCAGCGTCTCCGGCTGGGTGTAGACCAT
Source organism: Thermoanaerobaculia bacterium (assembly GCA_023700825.1). Taxonomy (GTDB): domain Bacteria; phylum Acidobacteriota; class Thermoanaerobaculia; order Gp7-AA8; family Gp7-AA8; genus JACPDH01. The sequence goes on from JAMPYE010000154.1 coordinate 4,922, forward strand.
GTCGTCCGGGGAGACCAGCCGGTAGTACTGGCGAACCCACTCTTCGGCATCGGTCGCTTCCGTCTGGGAGAGGCGCATCCTCGCCTGCCTCGCGAGAGAGTCGATCAGCTGCTGCTTTCTCTGTTCTTCGTTGGAAGCCATTGCATCTCCCTGAGTTGTTTGAGAGCCGGAGTTTATCCGTTCTGAGGGCCGGGTAAAGTCCTGAGTGCCGAGTCCTGAGTGCCGAGTCCTGAGTGCCGAGTCCTGAGTGCCGAGTCCTGAGTGCCGAGTGCTGAGTGCTGAGTCCTGTGTACTCAGCACTCAGGCCTCAGCACTCAGGACTTCCTTTCGCGGGTGATCGCGAGGATCGTCACGTCGTCGTGCTGCTCGGCACCCGACAGGAACGACGACACCGCCATGTCGACGGCCGCGACGATCTCGTCCGCCCCACTGAAATGCCGCCCTCGCAGAGCCTTCGCGATCCCTTCGGATCCGAGCAGGTCTCCCGTGGCGTTCTCCGCTTCGGCAACCCCGTCCGTGAAGAGCACCAGCGAGTCGCCGGGGCCGAGTCGAAGAGACTGGTCACGGTACGCAGAGTTGGAGAATACGCCCATCACGATGTCGGTGTCGCCCGCCTCGACCACGCCCGACGCGCTGAACACCAGGGGCGGGAGATGACCGGCGTTCGCGAAGCGGATCTCGCCGGGGGTCGCGGGGTCGATGAGCCCGGCAAAGAGCGTGACGAACTTCGCGGGACCGAGTCTCGGGGCGAGAATGCCGTTGAGCTTCGCCACGAGTTCCGACGGCTCCGGATCCTGCGACGCGTAGATGTTGAACGCCATGGCGAGGCTCGACATCAGCAGCGCGGCAGTGATTCCCTTCCCGCTCACGTCGGCGATCACGAAGTAGACGCGACCGTCGGGGCGAACGACGAAGTCGTAATAGTCGCCGCTCACCATGCTCGCGGGCCGATTGAGCCCGGCGAGACGGTAGCCGGAGACCTCGGGAGCCTCGGCCGGGAGGATGCGGCTTTGCACCACGTAGGCGGTGCGAAGCTCCTCGTCGATCCGCTGCTTGAGCAACGACTCCTCGCGGAGACGCGTCGTGTCGAGCTTCATCGCGGCGAGCCGGGAGATCTGGCCGACGAGCCGGACGTCGTCTTCGCCGGCGTCGCGCTGGCCCATGAGGAAATCGACATAGATGACGCCGAGGACCGTGTCTTCGACCAGGAGCGGGGCGCAGAGCGCCGAGCGGATCCGCTGGCCGACGATCGACTTCGCCTGCGAGAGCTTCTCGTTCAGCCCGACGTCGAGGATCGAGACGATCTTCTTCTCCTCCACGACTTCGTTCAGCAGCGTGCGGCTGAGCACGAGATCGGAGACGTCGTCCTCGTCCTTGCGGCGAACCTTGATCGTGTCGAAGCCGCCGCGCCCGCGGCCGAAGAGGGCAAGCGCGGCACGTGATGGCTGGAGCATTTCGACCACGCGATCGAGAATGAAATCGAAGAGCTCGCCGAGCGGCCGGTCCTCGAGCAGTTCCATCGCTAGCTTGTTGACCGCCTGAACGCGTTCGAACGCCGCCTGCGACGCCTGCCCTTCGGCCAGGGCGTCCCTCAGGCGCACGGAGTTCGTCGTCTTCTGCGAAGTCGCTTCGACGGCGAGGAGCCGGTCGGTGCGCGTCACGCCGAACAGGATCTCGGTCTCACCGATCCGGATCGAGTCGCCGGCGCGGAGCGGAACCGGCGACTTCACCGGCACCCCGTTCAACCAGGTTCCGTTGGCACTTCCGCAGTCGAGGAGCACCCACCTCTCGCCGTCCTCGCGGAACTCGATGTGCTTGCGGGAGAGAAACCGGTCGTGGATCTGAAGGCTGCATTCGGGCGAACGGCCCATCGTCAGGGATTGACCGGCGAGCGTCCGGCGGATCGGCTCCTCCCCAGGGGGATAGACGACGATATCGGGATTCGTCATGACGGCGATCCGTCGATTGTACCGTGCGCCCTCAGGGGAAGTGGAATGCCAGGCCGAATCGCGCGGGGCAACGAGGAGACGCCCGGGGCCGAGCCCGGCTGATCCGGCGTGCCGGGACGAGCCGAAATTCAGGACCATGTCGTTTCAAGCTGGACGCCCCACCCGCCGTCACCCCTCTTCGTGACACCCCGCACAGCCCCGTGTCCACGCCCGGCGATTCAATCGCCGGGAAGTCCGGAGGAGCCACCGTACATGAAGACGATCATCGAGCCGTTCCGCATCAAGTCGGTCGAGCCGATTCAGTTCACCACGCGCGAGCAGCGCGAGAAGGCGCTCGACGTTGCGGGCCGAAACGTCTTCCTGCTACACGCGGACGACGTGATCATCGACCTGCTGACCGATTCGGGAACGGGCGCGATGTCGGCGGCGCAGTGGGGCGCGATCATGCAGGGCGACGAGTCGTACGCGGGCAGCCGCTCGTACTACCGCTTCGAGAGCGTCGTCCGCGACCTGACCGGCTACAAGCACATCATCCCCACGCACCAGGGACGCGCCGCGGAGCGGATCCTCTTCCACAACATCCTCAAGCCGGGCGACATCGTCCTCAACAACACGCATTTCGACACGACGCGCGCGAACATCGAGGTAGAGGGCGCCGAAGCGCGCGACCTCGTCGTCGCCGAGGGACGCATTCCCAGCGCGGTCCTGCCGTTCAAGGGCAACGTCGACCTCGTGGCACTCGAGAAGGCGTTGCGCGAGGACGGCGACCGCATCCGCCTCGTCATGGTGACCATCACCAACAACTCCGGTGGCGGACAGCCCGTCTCGATCGAGAATCTGCGCGGCGTGCGTGCGCTCTGCGACAGATACAAACGGCCGTTCTTCCTCGACGCGTGCCGGTTCGCCGAGAACGCCTACCTCGTGAAGATGCGCGAGCCGGGCCAGGAGCACCGCACGCCGAAGGAGATCGCACAGGAGATCTTCCGGCTCGCCGACGGCTGCACGATGTCGGCGAAGAAGGACGGGCTCGCGAACATCGGCGGATTCCTCGCGATGAACGACGACCGCTGGGCCGAGTCGTGCCGCAACCTTCTGATCCTCACCGAGGGATTCCCGACCTACGGCGGTCTCGCCGGATACGACCTCGAGGCGATCGCGCAAGGGCTGGTGGAAGTCGTCGAGGAGCCCTACCTCCGCTATCGCATCCAGTCGATCAAGTACCTCGCCGAGAAACTCGACGCGGCAGGCATCCCGACCGTGAAGCCTTCCGGCGGCCACGCCGTCTACATCGACGCGCGGGCGATGCTCCTGCACATCGCGCCGCTCGAGTACCCCGGTATCGCGCTCGTCAACGCGCTGTACGTCGAAGCTGGAATCCGCTGCGTGGAGATCGGCACGGTGATGTTCGGGCTTCACGCGGACGGCACGGAGACTCCCGCGCCGATGGACCTCGTGCGCCTGGCAGTGCCGCGCAGGCTCTACACGCAGTCGCACATCGACTATGTCGCAGAAGCCGCGATCGAGGTCGCGAAGCGGAAGGACTCGCTCACCGGCCTCCGGATCACGGAAGCGCCCTCGGCCCTGCGCCACTTCACGGCGCGTTTCGCGCCGGTCGGCGTGCGAGAGACTGTCGGGGCAGCCACGCGCTGAATCCCGATCGACGTCATTTCGCGGACCCCGCCCGGCGGGGTCCGCTTTTTTTTGTGAGGCTGTAAACGGCCTCCAAGCGACGCCGTCCAATTCAGCGAACGCCAGGGAGCAGGAGCCGGCATGCTCCGGGCGAAACCAACAAGGAGACGACAACGATGAAATCGCTCACCAGGTACTCGGTATTCGCTCTCGTGCTGCTCGTCACGGCTGGCCTCGCTCTCGCGCAGCCTCAGCCTCCAGCAAACGGCAATGGCCAGGGCAATGGCCAGGGCAACCCGCCTCCGCAGGCTGGACCGGGGCATCCGATCCTCAAGTGCCTCCAGATCGTGAATCTCTCGGAAGACCAGAAGACGCAGATCAAGGGGATCCTCGAAGCCGCCGCGCCGACGCTCAAGGCGCTGCACGATACGCTCGTGGCCGATCGCCAGGCGCTCAAGGCCGCGATCGAAGCGGTCCCGCAAGACGCCTGCGCGATCGGCGCCGCCATGCTCAAGGTCCAGGCCGACGAAAAGGCGATCCGCGCCGAACACGAAAAGGTGAAGTTGGCCATCGAGGCCGTTCTCACTACCGAGCAGAAGACCAAGCTCGCAGGCTGCCTCGAAGCTCCGAAGGACGGCCCCGGCCCGGGTCTGGGCAACTAGTCTGCACGACATGGAACCACACGCGGCGGCGGTCTTCGGGCCGCCG